>DOIU01000190.1 GCA_003511825.1 Gammaproteobacteria bacterium
ACCACCCGCCAAGCCGCAAGTTTATCCGCATAACGCAGGCTGGCATGAGCGGGGCTGGTGGACGGCAAGCGTTGTAAGGTAATGGCACTTTGCGCGTTGGATAAGGTGGGTAACACATGGCGGCGAAAGCTTGTTTCGGCTTTGGCGCCATTAAAATAGACGGCGGTGATCCGTGTGTCCTCGGCGAGGAAGCGGGCGAAATCATTGGCGACAATGGAATCCTCAACGATGTCTGCGTCGAGGCTGCTGGGGCGCTCGCAGGCGGCGAGCACGTCCCATAAGGCCGCGCCAGCTGCACGTAGCGACTGGCAGCGCTCAGCGTACTGCAAGTCTGGAGAAAAACCCAAGCACTGCCCGGCTATCCGCCAGAAGGCATTCTGTGGGTGGGCGTAGTACTGTTGCTCTGTCAGCGATCGCTTGCCTGGCATGCTGCCGAGGATCAGTCGCGTGGCGTACGCGTCTGCGACGGGTGGAAAGCTGCGAATAATGCGGTCACTCATGGATGTTCTGCATCCACAAACACCATCTTCTGCGCTGCACGTTCTGCCGCGTCCGGCGCTTCCCAAAGGGCACTCGCCAGTTCAAAAACCTCGTCACTGACGTCCATCGCGTAGGTGCTGCCCTGCTCCAGATTACGGCACCGCACCCGGTCGTGACGCACAGAGATCGGTGCATCCAGCAGGCACACCTGGAGGGCGTGCCCACTGCGCGCGACCCGTTCATAGAAGGCATAACGGCTGTCGCGCTGGATCAACCCCAACTCAAGAATCACAGGGTGACCGGTATCCAGCATCGCATTCGCGACTTCCCAGATTTGCTCAATGCAACGTGCCTTGCGTGCGACATACCACGTCATCACGTCGGTGTCGGGGCGGTCGGGCCGGAACAAACGCGCCATCCATGCGTCCAGATTCAGGTGCGGCGCGGCGATCTCGCGCGACAGGTGTTGGGCAAACGTCGATTTACCCGCACCGACTGGCCCTTCTATCAAATACAAGCATGTCATGCGTAGTGTCGCGCTAACCTGTCCAATACACCCGCTTGCTGAATTCCGCACGCAGCTGTTCCACCCACTGATCCGCTTCTTTCGCGGTGATCACGCCGTTGCTCACCCCTTCGCTCACAAACGGGCGGAAGCTGTTGACCAAGGATTGAATCAGGTTCTCGGTGGGTAAGCCCAGGTGCTTGCAGACCCCGTCCAGGTTAAGGCCTGCGTCTTCCATCAAGACGTGCATCTCATCGTGGCTAATGCCCAGAAACGTCTCGAGTACGTTTTCAATGGGTGCATGCCCGCGGTGGAGGCCAAGACTGCCATTACCCCACGCGACCGCCACCAGGTCGGCGAGATCATCGGCTTCATCGACCTGACCATCAAAGGCTGACCACCGGCTGGCCGTGGCGGTGACATGCGTAATCACCTCGCCACTTGCGTCAGTCTTGATGGTCTCGGGAGACTGGGCGCACGCCTGAGCACTGGCGAGGCCGAGCAAAAGGAAGAGCAGCAGTGTCGATTTCATGGTATCTCCGGGACAGATGCCGTGTCATTCAGTCGGGTACGTCCATCATACCTCAGAATGCCAGCACGCCGCCTCACCGAGGGCGATACGGTGGCGACTCGGTTTTTAAGCCAATAACTGAAACCTAAGCAACTAGACCTATCGTATCCAATTCATATGGAAACCCGCTTCCACGTCTTCGTTGGTGATCTTCGGCTCACCTCCCGCGTATTCCACCAAGTAAGCTTTTCTGGCATTTTCATTCTTGTGAAGCGGGATGACGTAGGTGCCGCCTCCCCTGCGGGGCACGGTAAACCACTCGAGTATATCCGCGGGATCAAAATCATTGCGCCCCATGCTCACGGGCGCCCAGTAATCCGGTATTGCAGGCGCCCAATAGGCCTCGTATGACACCTTTTTCTTGGCAAGGTAAGGATCCAAACTCAGACGCTTTGCCTGCTCTGGCTCCAGGCGCTGATTGTCGTCGGCCCAGGCTTGCTCAGCTTCATTGAGGTCACGAAAATAGGCTTGTACGATTGCAATACTCTCTGCACTCGTCGGGCTGCTTTCCTCTTTTGTTTGCCAAAAAGCGTCGTCTGAGATGCGATCTCCGTTGTCATTAAAAAGACGAAAATCGGTTAAAGCGACAAAATCTCTTTTGGGCGCTTCGTATACCCGTTGGAACACCCCTTGAATAGGTTTTGCATCGTAGGCCAGATACGCGACACGTTTGAGATCGGGAAGGTTGATATCGGCAATAGGGCGGATAAGCTCCGCCACATTGTGGCGCTGGCCATAGGTTCGAAGAGCATCGGCTATTCCCGCCTCAGTATCAGATGCGTTACTGGTCGGGTTGGCGATTGAAAAAACTTTGGATTTTTCATCGAAGTGAGCGAAGACCTCATACGTCGCCCGCACCTCAAAGCCATCGGCGAAGGCTAATACAATCTCGCTTGCGTCTTCATCAGCAGTCCATCGGGTTTCTTGCCCACATCCAAAGTGCTGCATATTGTGCACATGCTTTTTGATATGGGTGCTTTCGCACGCTGCCAACAACGCCTGGTAATCGTCATCTTGTGTTAATGGGGTATAGGTCGGTGGCTCGTACGTCTTTAGGGGTGGCGCTTGATCGATCGGATAGGACTCTACCCGGTCAACTTCAATGGGCGGTACGTCTTCCCTGTTTTGGCGCCTTAAGAGCGCCTCTAAAATTATCAGAAATTCCACGTATTTTTTCCTTTCACTGGTTTAGATCGAAACCGCTTCTCTCCACACAAGCGGTTGCCCGTCCACCTTGGGTTCATCATGACGAAACAGCGTAACACCCTTGGCAATCTCAATGGGCACGTCCCACAAGTAGGCGACATCATAAGTGTTTTCTTCGCCCGGATATTGACGTGCATATGCATTTTCTATAACCGCACGTGCATTATCGGGTAGCGTCCCACCCACCTCAACGACGTCGCTCCATTGCGCTTTTACCGGGTAAAACAAAGACCAGAGCTGTCGCCCCGTTTCATCGTAGGCCGCGGCGAATGAGGTCATTGTACTTTCACTGGCAGACACCATCACCGAAGGTGTTGAACCGCTCTGCTGCAAAAACTGGCGATGTGCCGGTTCTGCTTGGTCTGCGTGATTGAAATAAAACACCCCCCATCCATTGGGTGTTTCACAGACAGAAATAGGGAATTCTGGCACCGTGTTTTCTCCCTCTCTCAAAGAGAGCCCCATCCATGATGCGGCCTCGTGTATCGGCAGATCTTGAGCGCCAATCCAACGGATGTTGAATCCCATCGTGTATACCCTCTAAAATCGACGCGTCAGTGTAACGGTAAAAATGGCTGTTTGCGACATCATGTGCAACGCTAATAACGGATTCAAAATGTATCATTGTATTCGGCTGACAAACCTGTTTCTTTGGTGACAGGCCCAACGATTCTTTGAACGCGAATGACCGCACTTGGCAATCCACCGCATGAGGCCCAACCGATGCCCAAATCCCTACCCCCGCCCCTGACACTTGATCACCTGGTCGTCGCCGCGCACTCCCTGGAGGCAGGGGTCGCGCATGTGCGCGACGCGCTCAACATCGATATGCCTATGGGCGGCCAGCATCCGCGCATGGGCACGCACAATGCCCTGATGTCACTCGGGCCGGACCTGTTTCTTGAAGTCATCGCCATTGACCCGAATGCCAAGCCCTCGCAGCGCCCGCGTTGGTTTGATCTGGACCGCTTTACCGGCGAACCGCGCCTCTACACCTGGGTCGTCGGCACACCCGATATCCACGCCAGCCTCACCGCCTGCGGTCACCCCGACAGTGGCCAGGCAATTGAGATGACGCGCGGCGACCTCGCCTGGCTGATCAGCGTGGCTGACAATGGCGCCTTGCCCCTAGACGGGGCCTTCCCGATTTTTATCCAGTGGCCCACCGGCCCGCTGCCCGCCGCCTCGATGACACAACGCGGATGCGCGCTGGTGTCCGTGGACATCACCCACCCGAACAGCCATGAGATTGTCTCGCGGCTGGACAGGTCGTTGAATGATGTGCGGGTGCGCCTCCATGAGGGTGCCTTGGGGTTTGAAGCGGTGTTTGATACGCCTTCGGGGAGACGGGTATTGCGTTAACGGTCAGACCAAAACCTGACGGACACAGCCTATCCGCACTGGATAGGCAACACCGACGCCATACTGCACTGCAACAAAACAGCTCGCCGGCTTTAAATCCAGCCGCACGCCTCCCCCACGACGCCCCGAACACCACGACCAACGTGCGCCGATCTAGACTCTCTGTGCCGACGCGACTCGGCAGATTTTAGACGGCTCGTAGATCTAAAACACGATCAGTGTCCTTCCAAAGTCGTATACAGCTGGAGGGTAGCTATTGCATAAGATACAAGCGCCAAACACCCGTTGGCATTCCATCCCTAACGAGAGGAAAACAAATCTATGTGGACGAAACCAGCCTATAAAGAATTGCGTCTCGGTTTTGAAATCAATATGTATTTCTCCAACCGCTAGTGCGCCGGCCACCCGCATCACAGACAGCATGCGGGTGGCTCTTGCATCGGGTGAGATCTGCCCCGTCGGACGCTAAGGCCGACGCAGAGCGTTTATGAAGATACACGTCCTTGGATCAGCAGCCGGCGGCGGTTTCCCGCAATGGAATTGCAACTGCAACAACTGCAGAGGCTACCGCGAAGGCACCGTTAACGCCAAAGCGCGCACGCAATCGTCCATCGCCATCAGCCATGGTGACAGCGACTGGATTTTGTTCAATGCATCGCCAGACATTCGCGCTCAACTGGCAGGCTTTGCGCCGATGCAGCCGGCACGGCAAATCCGCGACACCGGTATCGCGTCCGTGGTTCTGATGGACAGCCAGATTGACCACTGCACCGGTTTACTGATGCTGCGCGAAGGTTGCCCCTTTGACGTGTGGTGTACGCCAATGGTCCATGAGGACCTCTGTACTGGCTTCCCGATTTTTAACATGCTGACGCACTGGAACGGCGGCCTGAACTGGCGTCCCATTGAGGTTGCTGAAGGTGCCGAAAACCGCTTCGCCATTGAGAAAGTCCCTGGCATCACCCTAACAGCCATCCCACTGCGCAGCAGCGCCCCGCCCTATTCGCCTCACCGCAATGATCCTCACATCGGCGACAACATCGGTATCTACGTCGTCGACGAAACGCGCGGCACGTCGCTGTTTTATGCGCCAGGTCTCGGTGACATCGAACCCCACCTGCGGCCCTATATGGAAAAAGCAGACTGCCTACTGGTGGACGGTACCTTGTGGCGCGACGACGAAATGATGACCGCCGGCGTCGGCACTAAGACTGGTCAGGAGATGGGGCATCTCGCCCAGTCTGGCCCCGGCGGCATGATCGACTACCTCGACACACTCTCCGGACCGCGGAAAGTGCTCATTCACATCAACAATACCAATCCCATACTCGATGAAGATTCCGCCGAGCGTGCCGAACTGGCGGAGCATGGCATCGAGGTCGCTTGGGATGGCATGAGTATCGAGTTATAGCCATGAATCGCGATGCCTTCGAACAAGCCCTGCGCGACAAAGGACGCCTCTACCACACCGAGCACCCCTATCACCGCGCGATGTACGAAGGTCGCTGCAGCCGTAAACAGATTCAGGGCTGGGTCGCTAACCGGTTTTATTATCAGATCAATATTCCGCTGAAAGACGCGGCCATTCTGGCCAATTGCCCCGACCCCGACGTTCGCCGCAAGTGGGTGCAACGCATTCTGGATCACGATGGGTTTGACGGTAGCGAGGGCGGCATCGAAGCCTGGCTGCGACTCGGCGAGGCCACGGGCCTAAGCCGCGAGGAAGTCTTATCGCAGGAACATGTGTTGCCAGGCGTACGCTTTGCCGTTGACGCCTATGTCCACTTTGCCCGCCGCGCTGACTGGCGCGAGGCTGCAGCCTCATCATTGACGGAGCTGTTTGCCCCCAAAATTCACCAATCGCGTCTGGACGCCTGGCCCACCCACTACCCGTGGATTGAGGAGCAGGGTTACACCTACTTCCGCAAGCGCCTGACGGAAGCGCGTCGCGATGTGGCGCACGGGTTGGAAATCACGCTGGATACCTTCAACACCGAAGCGCAACAGCAGCGCATGCTGAATATCCTGCAGTTCAAGCTCGACATCCTGTGGAGCATGCTCGATGCCATGACCATGGCCTACGAACTCGATCGGCCGCCGTTTCACACCGTGACCGACGAGAAAACCTATCACCGGGGGATATTCTCATGAGCCTGAAAAACTGTGTGCCCAGCCTGAATCCGATGTACCGCCTGCAATGGGAGAACTATCAAGAGGCGTATGTCCTGCTCTACCCCGAAGGCATGGTCAAGCTGAACGGCAGTGCCGGCGAAATCATGGCGATGGTCGATGGCAAGCGCGATGTCACCGCCATCGCAACGGCGTTATCAGAGAAATTCCCCGAGGCGCAGGGCATTGAGGCGGACATTGTCGAGTTCATCCAGCATGCGGCTGAAAAAGAGTGGCTGCAGCTGCCTGCCGATGCCGTGCAAGCGCCATAAGCACGATCGTGGAGACGTCAAACATCAATCCACCCCTCTGGTTACTGGCCGAGCTGACCTATCGCTGTCCGCTGCAATGCCCGTATTGTTCCAACCCACTTAAACTAGAGGGCAGTGAATCAGAACTCACCACGGCACAATGGATTGATGTGTTTACCCAGGCGCGCGAGATGGGAGCGGTGCAATTGGGCCTGTCGGGTGGCGAGCCGCTATTGCGCAAGGACCTTGCGGAGCTGATTCGCGAGGCTCGTGCACTCGGCTATTACAGCAACCTGATCACCTCAGGCATTGGCCTTAACGCACACAAGGTCGCCGATTTTCGCAAATCCGGGCTGGATCATATTCAGATCAGCTTCCAGGCCAGCAATGAAGAACTCAACACCTGGCTGTCGGGGTCGAGAAAAGCCATTGAACAAAAGCTGGAAATGGCACGCGAGATCAAAGCGCAAGGTTACCCCATGGTGCTCAACTTTGTCACCCATAAGCACAACCTCGACGAGGTCGACAAGATTATTGAGCTCTGCATCGAGCTGAAAGCCGATTTTGTGGAGCTGGCCACCTGCAAGCACTACGGTTGGGCTTTTGAGAACCGCGCCCACTTGTTACCCACCCGAGAACAACTTGAACGCGCCGAAGCCGTTACCAACGACTATCGTCGTCAGCTCGAAGCCGAAGGCAACCCGATGCAGCTGATCTTCGTCACGCCGGATTATTACGAGGATGTCCCCGTGGCTTGCATGGGCGGGCTGGGCGAGATATTCCTGACCGTCACGCCCGACGGCACTGCGCTGCCTTGCCACAGCGCCCGTATCCTGCCCATGACGTTCCCCAATGTAAAAACCACCCGGCTGGATCAGATCTGGCAAGCGTCCGATGGTTTTATGCGATTCCGCGACAATGCGTGGATGAAAGAGCCTTGTCGCTCCTGTGCAAACAAGACCAAAGACCGCGGCGGCTGCCGGTGCCAGGCCTATATGATGACCGGCGATATGTACGCCACGGATCCCTTGTGTAGCAAGTCTCCCGATCACCATCATATCGAAGCCGCCGTCGCGCAAGCCTATGAGACAAAGCCTGTCGCCAAGCCTATCCTGTTCAGAAACCCGCGCAATGCCAAAGCCCTGCAAACCCTCTGAGGTTACAGCCCTTGGCTGTGGGTTCTGGCCTGCCCCCCTCAGCGCCGAACAGGTCGCACAGGCCAGTGTGTCACTGGACCAGGTGCAGCTCCAAGACGACGCGGTGTACTGGCGCGAGAGCAAGCCTCGGGAAGGCGGGCGGTTTACACTCTGCCGCTGGACAAACGATGCCGGGGTCGTTGAGCTGCTCAAGCCGCCGTTCAGTGTGCGCTCCCGTGTGCATGAATACGGTGGCGGAGAATGGTGCCTGGGTGGCCGACACGTGTATGTTGTCAACGCAGAAGATCAGCAAGTCTATCAACTTGATCTGCAAGACAACGCCCATCCCCGTCAGATCACCGACGCGCCGAACACACGCTTTGCAGACTTGCAGTATGATGCTGTTCGTCAGCAGCTGGTGTGCATTACCGAGGAACACACTAACGACAGCCGCATTATTAATCGCCTGGCTTGCATTACTATAGATAACGGCTCTATCACCGTTTTGCATGAAGGTGGTGATTTTTATGCCTCGCCTGCCCTATCCGGCGATGGTGCGCATCTGGCCTGGCTGAGCTGGAATCACCCGCATATGCCGTGGGCCGCCTCGCAGCTGTATCGTGCCAAGCGATCTGACAAGGGCGAATTGCACTCGGTCTGCGCCGTTGCAGAGCGGCCTGGATCGGACGCCGAGAGCCAATCGTTCTTCCAACCGCAGTGGAGCCCCAGCCATGTGCTCCACTGCGTCAATGACCGCAGCGGGTGGTGGAATATCCACCACTATCGCTCAGCGGATCGCGAGGACACAGTGCACCAGGCAAATGCGGAATTCGGCT
>DOIU01000536.1 GCA_003511825.1 Gammaproteobacteria bacterium
TGCTCACCGATAAGCACGACCCGAAAACTCGCAAGCGTCGGCAGTGTGGCGACGGGGTCGTCATGCGCCACTGCGGCGGCGACGCGCTCGTCGTCAACCTGAGGCGTGGTTGTTGCACAGCCACCTGCCATCAGGGCCAACAGACACACTGTATGGCATAACGCGCGCGTGATGACGCTGTTCATAGAGCCTCCCCGATTCCCACGACGTGCGCCGTTGAGCCGAGCGCACGCAAAAAAACGGGGTGATTCTAACGGGTTAGGGCAACAAGTGGAATCACAAGGTAAACGAATGACCCAAGCACTAGCGCGACATCAACACCGGAATACTTGACTGCTCTAACACAGTGCGCGTGACGCCACCGAGCACGATCTCACGCAGGCGCGACTGACCGTAGCCACCCATCACCAGCATGTTTGCACCGCGATCAACCACCCGATTGAGCAGCGATTCTCCGACTGACAATTCATTGAGCACGAGTGACTCACCGTCGGCGCTCACGCCCCGCTCTTGGAGAAAGGCGAGTACCGCGTCCAATGACGCAACCTTAGCCGCTTCGGACTTGGGTTCAGTAAACGTGACGACATCCACCTGCGTCGCCTTCTCGAGCAAGGGCAAGGCATCGTGCACCGCACGCGCGGATTCACGCGAACCGTCCCAGGCGATCAGCACCCGCGATCCGGCCTGCTCATCAAACGCCACATGCGGTGTCACCATGACCGGACGACCCGCACGCAATACCACGCGATCAGGTGACGCGTTATCGCTACCCTTGGGATCGCGCTGGCCCATAATCAGCAAGTCCGTCAGTCGGCTGAACCCACACAAGGTTTCGCACAAATCCCCCACCTGAACCAGCCATTCCCCCTCAACGCCGCTGTCTTCCAAACAGGTGCGAAAGACGTTCTCGGCGGCTTGCGCCTCAGCATGCTCTGCGCGACTGCGCTCTTCCAGCACGGACTTTGGAAAGGAGTATTTTGAATAGCCCGCCATTTCAAATAAGGGAATAACATACAACCCGCGTATACGTGCACCGTGTTGTTGAGCGATAGACGTCGCAACAGCCATCCGTGCTTGAAACGATTTCCCTAAATCTGCCTGTACCAGAATTGTTTTCACCTGTGACTCCTCTAGGTCCGCGAGCCGACGCCTCGCAGACTCTTCTCGTTATCAATACTCAGGACAAAAAGCCCGCAGCTCTTGCATCATACTGCTTTTTTGGGTGGTTTAAAGACCGCTGCGGTCGCGCTCTTGACGTGCGGAAAAGCCACGGTAGGCAACTCCGCACAACGACATCAACGGTACAAGGAAGGATTTACGGATGGGAAATCGGGCCGGTCTCGGCATGACAGTCAATGTAGCGCTTGCGGCGCGACGGCTTGAGATGGCTGAGATCAGCCATCAAAAACCCATCAATACAAGCACCAAAGTCTTCATCAATGTTCCAGGCGAGGAACTGCACCCCTTGCGGCGCGAACACTTCAGGATATTGCTTATACAAGGTTGGCACATTCACTTGATAATGACGCAAGAGGTGTTTCAGTTGCTTAAACTCGCCTTTGTAATCATCACCCCGAAAGATATCAACAAGTTCATTTTTCTCCTGCCGCGACATCCGATACGGCAAGCGTGGCTCAACCAAGCTATCACCACGCCCAAAATACACCGTGTAAAAATGGACAATCAGATTCACCGCCCCTCGCGGATACGCATTGCTGAGACTGACAGGCCCAAACAGATAACGCACATCCGGGTTGTAATAGAGATACGCACCAATACCCTGCCACAGATAGTCCAGTGCCTTGCTGCCCCAATACCGAGGTTGCACAAAGCTGCGGCCGAGTTCCAAACCGTGGGCGCTGTAAGCCGCAAAGTCCGCGCTGAGTTCAAACAGAGAACTGACGTACAAGTCGTCTGACGCCCGAGACCCAAGGCGCACACGGTACGCACCCACCACCTCCAGGTCAGCATCATCCCACAACACAATGTGCTCATAGTCTTGGTCATAGCGATCAAGATCACGACGCTGGCCTGTGCCCTCACCCACTTTACGAAAACTGATTTCGCGCAGCCGACCAATTTCTTTGATCACGGTGGAATCGGGCTGATATTGCATCAGGTAGATGGATTTTTGATCGTGGGTCTTACCCAGGCACTGGCCTGCGGCAAGTTCGGCTTTGAGTCGTTGGCGCGATTCCGGATGCGCAATCGACTGTTCAACGGGAAACAGATTGCTCCGGTTTTTACCCACGCGATACAAATGCTTCTTCACTTGTTTCAACAACACGGCACGCGGGCGCTTATCCTTTTGAATCACGTCGGCGGGAATGAGCTCTCCCACTTTTATCGGCAAGTTGCGCGCCCGTTGACGAAACATCTCGTTCACCAGTAACAAACCTGCTGCCGGTTTATTCAAGGCCGAAACCCCGTAAAAGAAAGCCGAGTTACGCGCATCGATGTAACACGGCAACAGGGGCGACGACGTGCGACGTGCATATTTGATAAAGCCATCGTTCCAGCGGGTATCTCGCACCCCCACCGGACGTACCCGGGAGACCTCACCCGCCGGGAAAAAAATCACGGCTTGCTCGTCCTCCAACGCTGACTGTATTGCCTGCAGTTGCAGCCGCGTGCTCGCGCCGGCAAAGGCGTCCACGGGCAGCAGTATTTGCCCCAGCGGCTCCAGATGCGTCAGCATCTCATTCGCGACAATCCGAACATCCGAGCGCACCTCAGACACGAGCTTGATCAGACACAAGGCGTCCAACGCCCCGAGCGGGTGATTGGCAAAAATCACCACACGACCGGACACAGGGATGTTTTCACGGCTGGTGTTTGAAATCGAGTAAGACACCGAAAAGTACTCCAGCACCTTATCGATAAACTCAACACCAGCGACACCCTGATTGTGTTGCAAGAACTCGTTCACCGAGGTTTCCCGGAACAAGCGCCGAAGCACTTCAATAATGGGCTGACGGATAAGACGCGGCGCGTCTGCAAAAAAGGCAGGAAATTTTTCAGCGAAGGCGTTTTCTACACTTAACATAGCCTAGGGTCACGGTTTTTCTGCCGAACTCTAGGCCCCTACTGTTAAGCGGGTGTGACAGGTCTGGGTAGCAAATAGGTTCTGCTACTCGGCCGTTCGACCACCCCATGCCTGAGGTGGTCGACTGACGAAGGCATTAAAAGATAAAGAGCTTGAAGTCAGCGGTCGTGGCATTGCCGTTGCTGTCGGTCGCCGTGACCGTCACCGTGTAGGTGGTCGCCAGGATGACGGTTGTTTTATCTGCATCAACCGGGGTACCACTCAGCACACCCTCCGGTGACATTACCAGACTGCCCGATGGCGGCAGTCCGACAGCGGTGAAGGTGATCGGATCGTTTTCGGGATCGCTGAAATTGCCCGACACGTCGTAAACCACCGGGAGACCAATGTTTGCTGAATGATTGGCGATGGGGCTTGTCAATTGCGGTGGCTGATTACCCTGCACCGTCAGAGTGAACGACATCGTGGCTTGCGCAACACCGTCGCTGGCAATGACCGTCACGTTGTACACACCGATTTCAGGCGTTACAGGCGCACCGGCGATAACACCACTCTCACTGATACTTAAGCTTTGCGGCAAACCGGTGGCGGTAAAGGTCAGCGGTTGGTTCTCAGGATCAGAAAAATGCACTGACGCATCGTAGGTCAGGCTGGTGCCGGCCGTGAGGATTTGATCAGCCAACTGCGAAACCAGGGTCGGTGGCTGATTCTGCAACAGGCTCAGCGTGAACGCCGGCAAACTTGGGTTGTGCTGTCCATCAGACGCGCTGACCACGACAGAATATTCCCCTATTGCATTGCTGCCCGCAGCGCTGCCACTGATCACACCGGCATTGGTGATCTCGATGCCAACGGGTAAACCATCAGCACTGAAGACGAGGTCCATGCCCTCGGGGTCATTGAAGTTCTCGCTCACATCCAGCGGCCCAAACGGCACACCGACGGTCGCACTTTGGTCGGTGACAAAGCCCACAACCACCGGTGGATCATTGATGACAGACAGATCCAATGACACGATGCCTTCCGCCTCGTGCGTCCCATCACTCACGCGATAGGTGAAACTATCCTGCGTCACCGAAAACGGTGTAAATGGACTGATGCTGTAGGTAAAGCTGCCGTCATCCCCGAGCTCAAAATTGTCGGCGTGTTGCGGCCCCTTGCCGTCCGCGACACCGACGATCCGCAAGGCTTGGTTGCGGACATCATTGTCGTCACTGTCATTGGCCAACAGGCTTTGGCTATTCCCCGCCGAGACAACCAAGGAGTCACCCTCTGACACGGCATAGGTATCATTGCCGGCGCTCGGTGCTTCGTTCACGGAATCCAGGCAGAAATGCACGCTCAACTCAGACTCGCCGCCGTCATTGTCACTCACTGTTAGCGTGTGGGTCACGCCGACAGGTGCCTTTATTTTTGGCGTCATGACCGTAAAGACACCCGGATCCTCTTCGCTCTCCAAGAACAGCACTTCGCAATTGTCCGCGTCTTCGCAAACAGCGCGCAAAGAGTCTCCGGCCAAATCGAGATCAAGGTGATTAACGCATTCCTGCAAGGCACCCTCGGCGCTCGCTGCACTCCACAGGTAGCCCGTGACCGAACCATCGGCATCTTGCGCGGAGGCATCGATGCGCGTCTCATGCTCTTCCGGTGTATCGATGACATCCCCGTCAGCCAGATCCAGCCTTGGGTTCTCATTCCCCTGTCGCCCCGTGGAGTCAACCCAGTTGCAGGCACTTAAGCCCACCATCAAGGTGCCCCCCAAGAGGTAAGCCGCTGTCGCGTGAAATTTTGTGCGTATCGCCATCTTAAAAAAACCACCTATCCACACACTGTGCGAATGCTTTGAAACTCGTTTGTCACACACCCGCGCTAAGCTTCAACGAATACGTGTCATCATTTTTAAAAACTAGCCTGTTAGGTTTTCTGTTAACACGCCCATGGCGCTGGGTATTCATTCACAGCTTTACCCGACAAACGATCATATACCGCCGCCACCAAAGCCATGATCAGCGACCCGGTTGGTGCTGTTAGCGCGCCACCTTAAAC
>DOIU01000548.1 GCA_003511825.1 Gammaproteobacteria bacterium
GATATCCGCTTCGTCTTCACCAACAATTTGGTAGACCAGCGTTTCATCACTATCGAGGTCCAACAGCTCCACAGTCGTCCCAAAGATGACCTTACCGGTGGGCGTCATGGCGGTGACATCAATGATCTGCGCATTCGACAATTTGCCTTCGATGTCTTTGATCCGCCCCTCAATGAAGCTCTGTTGCTCGCGCGCAGCATGGTACTCGGCATTTTCTTTGAGGTCGCCATGTTCTCGCGCTTCAGCAATCGCTTGAATAACCTGAGGTCGCTGGACGGTTTTCAGATCGGTCAGCTCCGCTCTCAAACTCTCGGCTCCCTTTGCGGTTAAAGGCACTTTGTTCATGCGATCTCCTCGTGTAGCTCTGCCAAGCTGTAAATGCTGTGCGGCCCTTTGTTCTCCAAGGCTGCGCAAATGGCTTCTGCGCCGGCGATCGTGGTCGAATACGCAACTTTGCGATTCAAGGCCTCGCGTCGAATGTAAAACGAGTCCGCGATCGCTTTTTTGCCTTCAGTGGTATTGACGATCAAATCGATCTCGTCATTTTTGATCATGTCCAAGATGTGCGGCCGACCTTCCTGCATTTTGTTAATGACGCTGCATTCCACACCCGCAGCTTCCAGTGCCGCATGCGTTCCGCGCGTTGCGACCAGCTTAAAGCCAGCTTCCCGAAGCCGTTTCCCAACGCTAATCGCGCCATCACGATCACACTCACGCACGCTGATAAAGGCCAATCCGCCAGCAGGCAGCTGCACGCCCGAGCCCAGTAGCCCCTTAAAGAAGGCCTCGCCAAAGGTGCGGCCAATACCCATCACCTCACCTGTCGACTTCATCTCAGGCCCCAGTAAGGGATCTACACCCGGAAATTTCACAAAAGGAAATACCGATTCCTTCACATTATAGAAGGTTGGGCGCGATTCGCCGCTGATACCTTGCGCCTTCAAGGAGATACCTGCCATACAGCGCGCGGCCACTTTCGCCAGCGCGATGCCCGTCGCCTTAGACACAAACGGCACCGTCCGCGACGCTCGCGGGTTCACCTCGAGAATAAAGATTTGATCACCCTGGATGGCAAACTGGGTATTCATCAAACCGACAACCTTGAGCTTTTTCGCCATAGCGGCGACCTGAACGCGCATTTCGTTCTGGATGTCGTCGCTAAGGGAGAACGGCGGCAAACAACACGCCGAATCGCCGGAATGAACCCCCGCCTCTTCAATGTGCTCCATGATCCCACCGATCAAGACCTCATCACCGTCGCAGACGACGTCCACATCCACTTCAACCGCATCATTCAGGAAACGATCAAGCAAAACCGGTGAATCGTTGGACACTTGCACCGCTTCGCTCATGTAGCGGCGAAGCTCAGCCTCGTTGTATACGATCTCCATGGCGCGCCCGCCCAAGACGTAAGACGGTCGAACCACCAGCGGATAGCCGATTTCTTCCGCGAGCAGGACAGCCTCTTCGGGCTCGCGTGCGGTGCGGTTTGGCGGCTGCCGCAAGCCTAAACCATCAATCATTTGCTGAAAGCGTTCGCGATCTTCAGCCAAGTCGATGGAATCTGGTGAGGTACCGATAATCGGTGCATCCGCCGCTTCTAGCGCGCGCGACAACTTCAGCGGTGTTTGTCCGCCGTATTGAACGATCACCCCTTTGGGTTGTTCAAGGTGCAGAATCTCAAGCACATCTTCTAGCGTCAGCGGCTCAAAATACAAGCGGTCAGACGTGTCGTAGTCCGTTGACACCGTTTCCGGGTTGCAATTGACCATGATGGTTTCATAGCCGTCTTCACGCATGGCCAGAGCCGCATGCACACAGCAGCAGTCGAACTCGATACCTTGACCGATGCGGTTAGGCCCACCACCGAGCACCACGATTTTTTCTCGATCACTGGGTTCGGCTTCGCATTCCTCTTCATAGGTCGAGTAGAGATACGCCGTGGCGCTCGCAAACTCGGCTGCACAGGTGTCCACACGCTTGTAGACCGGGCGAATATTGTCGCGATGTCGACGGCCTCGCACGGCTCCCTCACGACATCCCAGGAGACGTGACAGGCGCTTATCAGAAAACCCTTTGCGCTTAAGCCCACGGATTTCGTCGTTAGAGAGCGACTCAAGCTTACGTCCCTTCAGGTTTGTCTCTGAGCGCACGATGTCTTCGATCTGTACCAGGAACCACGGATCAATCCGTGTGAGATTGTGCACTTCCTCGAGATCAAAGCCATAGCGGAACGCATCAGCCACATAAAAGAGCCGTTTGTCACTGGGCTCGCGCAGCTCTCGTCGCAAAATGGATTGCACTTCTTCGCTATCAACGTTCCCTGGCAATACGGTGTTAAAGCCATCAAACCCAACCTCCAGGCTGCGGATGGCCTTCTGTAGGGATTCCTGTTGCGTGCGACCGATCGCCATCGCCTCGCCGACGGACTTCATTTGCGTGGTCAAACGCGAATCGGCCTGCGGGAATTTTTCAAAGGTGAAGCGCGGAATCTTGGTCACGACGTAATCGATAGCGGGCTCGAACGAGGCCGGCGTCGCGCCACCCGTGATTTCATTGCGCAACTCATCCAGCGTGTAACCAACCGCGAGCTTCGCCGCCACTTTCGCAATCGGGAAGCCGGTCGCTTTGGAGGCCAACGCCGATGATCGAGACACCCGCGGGTTCATCTCGATGATGATCATGCGGCCATCTTCTGGATTGATGGAGAACTGTACGTTGGAGCCGCCGGTTTCTACACCGATCTTGCGCAGCACCGCGAGCGACGCGTTGCGCATGATCTGGTATTCCTTGTCCGTCAGCGTTTGTGCGGGAGCGACGGTGATGGAATCGCCGGTATGCACGCCCATCGGATCAAGATTCTCGATGGAGCACACGATGATGCAGTTATCCGCCTTATCGCGCACGACCTCCATCTCGTACTCTTTCCAGCCCAGCACGGACTCTTCGAGCAAGATCTCGGTGGTGGGTGACAGCTCAAGGCCGCGACGGCAGATTTCTTCAAACTCTTCGCGGTTGTACGCGATGCCACCACCGCTGCCGCCCATGGTGAAGGACGGACGAATAATGCAAGGGAAACCAATCTGCGCGCGCCCTTGCCAGGCTTCTTCCATACTGTGTGCGATAAACGCACGCGGTGTTTCCAAGCCGATGTCTGCCATGGCCTTGCGAAATTTGTCGCGATCTTCAGCCATATCAATGGCTTCGCGCGTGGCGCCGATCATTTGCACATTGTGCTCGGCCAGCACCCCCTCACGCTCAAGATCCAAGGCACAATTGAGCGCGGTTTGACCGCCCATCGTGGGCAGCAAGGCATCGGGCTTTTCTTTCTCGATGATCCGTGCGACCACTTCCCAGTGGATAGGCTCAATATAGATCGCGTCCGCGGTGGACGGATCGGTCATAATCGTTGCCGGATTAGAATTGACCAGAATGACCCGAAAGCCCTCTTCCCGCAGCGCTTTGCAAGCCTGGGCCCCGGAATAGTCAAATTCACACGCCTGGCCGATAACAATCGGGCCAGCGCCAATGATAAGGATGCTTTTTAAATCGTTTCTTTTTGGCATGGAAAAACCGGCGCCCCGTCTCAATCCGCCGTTAGCAGTTTAAACAAAGTGTCTTTGAGGTTAACGCGCTCATACTTCAACGACTCCAATCGCGTGTCATCGGCCGCCTCTTCGCCACTCTCGATACGAAAGATCTCTTTGTCCAGGCTTTCGTAGTTATCCATGAGCTTTGAAAAGTGGCGGTCATCCATCTTGAGTTGATGAATACGGTCTTTGTGATTCGGAAATTCCTTGACCAACGGATGGTGCGTTAACGGCATGAGCGTAGCTCCAGACTAATCGTGTTGCATAAGTTCGATGAAATGATCAAACAAGGGCGCGACGTCGTGCGGCCCCGGGCTTGCCTCTGGATGTCCCTGAAACCCAAAGGCGGGCTTGTCGGTGCAATGAATGCCCTGCAGCGTGCCATCAAACAGAGACCGGTGCGTCGCGCGAACCGACTCTGGCAGCGTGTCTTCATTGATTGCGAAACCATGATTCTGGCTGCTGATCATCACCACACCACTATCGAGATCTTGCACGGGGTGGTTTGCACCGTGGTGACCAAAATCCATTTTTTGCGACTGTGCGCCACAAGCCAGGCCCAGCAGCTGATGCCCCAAGCAAATGCCAAACACCGGTGTGCCTGACTCTAGGATGGCTTGGATCGCACGGATTGCGTAATCGCACGGTTCCGGATCGCCCGGGCCATTCGACAGAAAAACCCCGTCGGGCGCCATCGCCAAGACTTCTTCGGCCGGTGTCTGGGCCGGTACAACCTGCACCTGGCAGCCGCGATCCACCAGCATGCGCAAGATATTGCGCTTAACGCCAAAATCGTAGGCGACAACCTTGTAGGGCAATTCACTGTCTGGGCGATCAGCGGGTAAGCCACCCTCCAGCGTCCAGGCGCCCTGGACCCAGGTGTAGGGTTCTTCAACACTCACCACGCGCGCCAAATCCATGCCTTGCAGCCCCGGAAAATCGCGAGCCATCGCAAGCGCATCGGCATCGTTGATGCCTTCACCTGCAATAATACAACCCGCCTGGGCACCCGACGTGCGCAGAATGCGCGTCAGTTTGCGCGTATCAATATCGGCAATAGCGACAACATTGTTGCGCGCCAAATACTCACTGAGCCCCTCTTCGCTGCGGAAGTTGCTTGCCGTTAACGGCAAATCGCGAATCACCAACCCTGCCGCGAAGCAAGCGCGTGATTCTTCATCCTCGCGGTTACTCCCCGTGTTTCCGATATGCGGATAGGTCAGCGTTACGATTTGTTGCGCATAGGATGGATCGGTAAGAATCTCTTGGTAACCGGTCATCGCGGTATTAAATACCACTTCTCCGACTGTCGACCCTGATGCACCAATAGACTTTCCTCTGAACACGGTGCCGTCTTCGAGCACCAAAAGAGCCGGAATATGCACTTAACCCTCTCGTCACCGGACATACAAAAACGGGAAAAACCGCGTCGGCTTTCCCCGTTAATGATTGTTCTAAAAAACGTGGCAGACAAACCTCGCCACAATCGGAAGGATTCTACTGCAAGTTCATGACGCTGTCTAACGTGGAATCCCGAAAATTCACCGGCATCTTGTGCGCCTAGACTTCGGCCAAATCGCCCTTCTCTTCCAGCCAGCTCTTGCGGTCAGAAGCGCGTTTTTTGGCCAACATCATGTCCATCGTGGCGTTGGTCGTATCACCCGGTGCGATCGTCAAACGCACCAGACGGCGGGTGTCAGGTGCTATGGACGTTTCTCGGAGCTGCGCGGGATTCATCTCCCCCAGCCCCTTAAAGCGGGTCACCATGACTTTGCCCTTTTTCTTCTGCTGTTCAATGCGATGCATGATGCCCTGACGTTCGCTCTCATCAACCGCGTAGAACACCTCTTTGCCTACATCGACGCGATACAGAGGCGGCATTGCAACGTAGACATGTCCCGCCTCGACCAGTGGGCGAAAATGCCTCACGAATAAAGCGCACAGCAAGGTCGCGATATGCGCGCCGTCCGAATCCGCATCCGCGAGGATACAAATTTTGTGATAACGCAGCTTGGTCAGGTCTGACGAGCCCGGGTCCAAGCCGATGGCTATGGAAATGTCGTGCACCTCCTGCGAACCCAACAACTGATCCGGGTCAGTTTCCCAGGTGTTCAAGATTTTTCCGCGCAAGGGCATGATGGCCTGGAATTCGCGATCACGGGCTTGCTTTGCTGAGCCACCTGCAGAATCGCCCTCGACCAGGAATAGTTCACATCGCGCTGGGTCAGTGGCGGAGCAATCGGCCAGTTTGCCTGGCAAGGCAGGTCCGGTGGAGACCTTTTTGCGGACAACTTTTTTGCCGGAGCGCATGCGCTTTTGCGCGGCCATGATCGCCATTTGCGCGATAAGGTCACCGGTTTCAGGGTGTTGGTTCAACCACATA
>DOIU01000240.1 GCA_003511825.1 Gammaproteobacteria bacterium
CCCTCACAATAACCCTGTTCCTCCTATCCCTGCGCCGCTCCGGCGAGCGCGCCGGGCGGCTGGCGGAACGGCTCGAAAATCAGGAGAAAGCCAATGAAATCCAGCACCGAATGCTCGAGGCCGCATCTCGCCGCCCTCATGATCGTGATGAGCTTGCTGAGCGCTTGCGCGACGGTAGGTTCTGAACGGATGACAGGTGTGTGCCCGCCGGTGGCGGAGTATGACGCGGGGTTCCAAACAAGGGCGGCCGAGGAAGTGAAGGCGCTGCCGGAAGGGTCGGCAATCGTGGAAATGTTGAGCGATTACGCCGTAATGCGCGAGCAGGCACGAGGATGTGCAATTTGATCGTCCATTTTTCCAGTGCCTGCGCCGTAGTCCAGAGACCTAAACTATTTGTCGAGAAGTACCCATCAAAATGACGGGCTAAATCAGTTCGACATAGCCAATAAGTTCGGCGGAATAACTACCATCACCATCTGCCGCCCCTTTATGTTTGATTTCCCGCTGCAAGGTTGGTTCAACCGTTTGATTGAAAAGCGAAACCCTTTCCTCGGGGCCCATGATTTCGCTTGCGATTGGTAGCTTAATAATCTTGGAGAACTGCTTCTCTACTATCGGCAATCTGGTACCATTCGCATCCACAGCAATTGACTGAACGAAGGACCGTTTTTCACCGTTCCGTGTTGAAGTTTCAATGAGCCAGTTTGAAAGTAGAACGGGACCTTGATTGGGATCGGATAAGGCTGCACCCAGCTCTTCCGGTGGAATACTCCGCCATCGGCCGAGTTCTTCCTGAACAAGAGGGTGATCTAGGCCAAGTAACTCGACCTTCACATCAGAGGTTGCAGTATCTCGATCAAGGGTAAATCGGCAGACTGAGGTGCCTTCGGCTGTCATTACATCATATGTCTGGTCATCAATTCTAACCAAACTTTGGTCCTTGGTTTGAAGAGCTGTAGCAAGGAACTGAACCAGTCGCTCAAGGCCTGTTGATATATCTGAGAATGGCTCGTAATCGTCCAGACTGAAACCATCCAGGTCCTGAAACAAGTCAAACACAACTTCGCGGGCCTCACGCGCGTTTGCAAGCGCGGCTTCAAGTTCGACCGCAGTTCGTTTTAGTTCCGGATCAGAAATCGCCTCTTGGTATAACCGATCGTAGTTCAGCTTTTCAGACAGCTGCCCCAGTATTTGTGAACGTAGATCCTCAGCAATATTTCCTTGGTCATCAACCTTTCCAAGGGTTCGGGCAATCTCAGTAAGCTTGTCGTCGAGCAGCAAGAATATTCGGCCTTCGATCGTGTCTGATAGAACAAGATTATAGACTTGAGCTGTATGTGCCTGCCCATACCTGTGAATTCGCCCGATGCGCTGTTCCATATCCATTGGGTTCCAGGGCAAATCAAAGTTAAACAGAATGCGGGCAAATTGAAGGTTTATCCCTTCTCGGCCCGCTGCCGTGCAGACCATCACCCGGGGACCATCTTTCCTTTTGAACTTGCGTTCGGCGGCAACTTTGGCTCCATGGTCTCCGCCTTTAAGCACCACGACGCCCTGGCCCGGATATACTTTTTCAATCTCCCTTGAAATCAGATCGACGGTGCCAAGATAGGTTGCAAAAATAACGATTTTTTCATCGGGATTTTGACGCCACAAGGTGCCTAGGCCGTCAAGAAGCTTTTGAACCTTGGTCTCCCGTTGGTCAGGGAATGAGGAAAGGAGATCGGCAATTCGAAGGCGCTCCTCTGGCAGGTGAAGATCAACAGCCGCAGAAGCCGCATCTTCCACATGCGACGCCGCAAACTCCGAGCCGTAAGGATCAGAAGCCATCTCCAAGGCTTCATCGTCCAGTTTTTTTGCCATGCGGTATTTTAAGTCCGCAAGAACACGATCTACCTCACTGCGGCCCATGGGGTCGCGGCTGAGATTCCATTCTTCGTGGATGAGGTTTCGTGCTTCATCAAACAGTTTTTCGCGACCTTCAATATCCAGATCACGATCACGAAGCAGTGCCTCGTGAAGGGTGAGCATCAGCATCCGTCGTTTAAGGGTGCGCCGCACGGCAGCGAAACTTGATGCAGCAATTTTCTGGAAAATCGCCATCAGGAAACCGAGCGCTCGCCCCTGATTTCCTTTCCGCTTTGCCAGATCAAATCCGTCTTCAAGGTACTCTCGAAGTTGGTCATAAAACCGTCGTTCGCCATCATTCATAAGGAATGATTCCGTATGCACCCATCGCCGGGCAAAAAGGGGATCACCATCCGGACGGCAGGCATCTGCCTTTGTGCGCCGGAACATTACGGTGTTAAGACGGTGGCGGTTTTCCAGCATTTCTTCTGGGCTGCCGAATAGGGTTGGATTGAGCAGCTGCACCAGCATCCAAAACTGGAAATGGTTGCCCTGGTGCGGTGTCGCTGTAAGCAACAGCAAATCACGGGAGTGATCCTTGAGGGCTTCACCAAGTTTATAGTTTTCGGTTTTTCTTATCTTTCCGCCGGTTCTGTAGGCGGTTAGGTGATGGGCTTCGTCAAACACCACCAGATCCCAACGTGGTGCATCAAGCAGCCGTTTGATGCGTGCTGGACGCTTGAGTGTATCGATGCTTGCAATCAGCCGGTCATGCTTTGCAAAGGCGTTGGTTTTCCGGTCGGTAATATCTCCTTCCGACCCGAAAATTTCAAAATCGAGATTGAAAACCTCGTTGAGTTCCTCATGCCAATTGTTCACCAGCCCGGCCGGAACAACCATCAAGGCCCGGTCAAGTTCCCCCCGGCTGGCCAATTCGCGCAAGATCAGCGCTGTTTCGATCGTCTTGCCAAGCCCGACCTCATCGGCAATCAGAAACCGCCGAGGTGAGGCGGTCGCAATTCGGTGGGTCAGAACGACCTGATGCGGCAGCAGGTCAATACGCGCCGAGGTCAGGGCCGAAGCGCTTTCCACGATGGGAAGCGCATGCGCTTCATATGAAAGCCAGACATTGCGCGCCCGTTCCGCCGAGCCTTCAACAGAGCGTAAAATACGTTCGGTTCGCGAGGCTTCCCGCCGCACAATCGTCAAAGGGACGCGCCGCTCACCGATGCTGAAAAAGGCTCTCAGATACCCGTCCTTGGGCGCATCAAGCACGACGCCCGCGCCAAAATCTGGATGTTTTATTCGCTCCCCGGGGGCAAAATGTGCGGCTTCCATTCAGCCCTCCTCAAGTAATACGCAGATGGAACAGACCTGCTGATTTGCCTGCATCCGCAAGAAAGATTTCTTGCGGATATTCGCCTGCTTCGCCCCATAGTATCCGGCTGAGGTCCAGTTTCTGGCTACGATTTGGCGGCCCGCATTCCCAGCGCACCGCATCGGTCGCCGTATTGGTGTGAAAGCGATTCTGGCCGTTTGGCAGCCAGAAAATCAGCGCCGCGTCGCCATCATACCCGTCCTGGAAGGACAGGATGGCGCGCTTCAGAACATTCGAAAGCCATTCGGCGGCATCCTCAGGGGTCAGCAGATCAAGGCACGCGTCCAGCCCGGCAACAACCAACGTATCCCCATTATTACTGGGCAACTCATCCGGCCAGTTTCCGGCCATTCGCAGAAACTCGCGCATGCTGACAACGTCTTGGGGTCTGGTCACCGACGCAAAAGCATCATTGTCCCATATCCAGCTGATCCCGCGCCTTTGCCATACCGTGTCCCTCAGCTGTTTCATACCTCATCCTCCTGGAACAGTGACAGCTGGCGAACGGCGTCCTTGTTGGATGCTTCCCATCCATTGTAGATGGTCAGGGCACGCGATGCGGCATTGCGCAAGGGCTGTGAAGACCCTCGGCGGCTGAGCCAATCCAACAGACCCTTCAAGGCCGGATGCGGCTTAAAATTACCGTTTTTCAGCGTGTCTGCCGCATTGATGCCGCTGCTGTCATAACAGGCCCCGATCAGCACAAGCGCCTGATCCATATCTGCTGTCAGGCGGCGTTTGTGGCGGCCCTGCCAGTCACGGGCGAAATCGAGTGGGTCGACCAGATGGAACACCTTGCGCTCCTCGTTGCACCAGCCTTTCGAGGTAAACTCGTCCGGTGCAATGCCCGAACCACGCATCAGTTTTTGCATCTGGTCGCGGGCCAGTTCGGTCTTGCCGTCAAAGATACGCAGGAATTGCCGGGTGATCGGCTCGGTGGTGACGGGGGGCGGCTCGGAGGATTTATTGGCATCTTCGTCAATCAGCTGGTTGATCCCGACCAGTGCGTCTTTGACCGAGATGGCGCGGTCCTCGTCCACATATACCTTGCCGTAATGGCGCGAGAAATACTCCAGCGCTTTGCCGCGGCGGATGACCTGAAGGTCGGCGGCGGGCAGACCGGCGCGGGCGTGGTTTTCCAGCATGCCCTGAAGCTGGCGCACATCGGCCAGCACCTCGCGGCGCATCCGCGCCCAGCTGACGGGCTTGGGTTCTTCGGTGCGTTTGCGGCAGACATGGATGATGTCGTATTCGATGGTCTTGGAGCCGAATTCGCCGTCGCCCTTGGTTTCATCCGAGCGGATGGGATAGGTGGCTTCAAGGTAGAAACCGGCGTCAAACAAGGATTCCAGAACCGAGACCCAAGGGGCATCTTCGCTGTGGTGAAAGGTGAAGGTCAGAAGGCCTGACGGCTTCAATATTCTGTGGGCCTCCCGCCAGCAGGCTGTAAGTAGCCTTTGATAATAGGCGTCTGGATCGTCCGGTTCCCGTGCTTTATTTGAAACGGCTTCAAGGTCTTTAGGGGTATATAGGGGGCCAAATTCGCTTTGATATTTTTTTGCGAGGGGCAGTCTAAGCCAAACGTAAAAGAAATCGGAAAGTTCTGAATAGTGCAACAACCCGCCAAAAGGTGGATCAGTAACAACCAAATCAATTGACGCATCACAAGTATCTGAAAGATCGGTGGATGAAGCCATTGTTACATTTGCTGGCCGTACTGGGTCACGCGGAAATACCTTTTCACTTTTTCCAGAAATTTCAGAGGCTATGTCATATCCATTGGCTTCCAAGTTTGAGACCGATACTATCTCCCATGGGTTAGTCTTCCATTCTTGGGTTGCTATCAGGCTTTCTGCATTCGATTTCCAGTTTCCTCTCCCCAAGTTTGAGAAAACACAGTTCTCGATAGTTGTAGATTTTGGGTGGAAATTGTTATTTGAAAAGTGGGGTTCCATCTTGTCCGCAGCAGCATTCCAAATTGTAAAAAGGTTTTGATTTCTAGTGTATTGTTGGAACACCGCTAGAATGTACTCACGCGTTGCATCCGAATACTCGCCAGTTTCTGAAATTGCTTTCAGCAATTGAGAGTGAACAAGAAGTTGGCGCGGATTGAACATGGTCCACCAATGGGTGAAACCATGATTTGGTACGCCGCCCTGTAAATGGTGAGTCATGAAGCCATACGGAAGCTCCGAGCGCGGCCAGTAATCCGCCAAATCGGCATCCTTTCTGGCATCCCATTCCTTTAGTGCCGCATTGTACTGTTGTGCAACACGCTGATCGAATGGGAGGAAATATCTCCCGCCATAAGGTGTGCCTGCATCCTTTCTATTTGGGGAGAACGCTTGAACGGCATAACCCGCCATCGGGCCGGTTTTCCCAGACGCTTTTATGGCATCGAGAACATCATTCGCGGTGCCGTCAGCCTGACATGTGAAGGTGGATTTCTTTGGCACCGTACCTCCGGCGCTGCCCGTGGCAAATGTAACGCCGGTTTCCGGGCATGTCACCGTTTCCGGCAGCTTGCCGCGCACCTCCAACAGGCGGATGTGGCTGGCGCGTTCCGTATTCCAGACGGCGGTCGAGGCTGCGTCATCCTGCGGCGAGCCACCAAATTCATTCCCGTCCGCATCCCGTTTCGGGCTGCCCTTCAGCCATTCGGGATGCACAAGCAGCGAAAGCTCGACCTTCTTGTTCTTGCCCTTGTCGAGCTTGACCATCTCCGTGTGCCCACAATTCGGGCAAGCCACACGCCCCCTCGGGTCAAGAATCGTATAGGGTTTTTCGTCGGGGGCCACATAGAGCGGCACATCGGGGGCCATGCGCGCCTCGGCCGCCTCGATGTCAAAATCGGTATCGCAATCGGGGCAGGTGTGCGCCCAGTGTTTGACCGAGATGCTTTTGATCGCCATCACCGGCTTGGTCATGATCGGCGTGCGATGGCCGCAGCCGGTGACCTGACAGGGCCCGTGCTTGGCCCAGAAAGTATAAATGATCTCGGGCCCCTCATAGCTGTAATCCCCACGCTCTTCGGGTTTCAGCGCGAGGGGGTCGAAATCACCTCCCATGACCTTGCCGGTCGGCTTGTGGGTCCAGGTGCCTTTTTCGCCCTCCGGCCCGTCGCAATAATAGAAAGGCATGATCTGCGGTTTGACCTCGGCCTCGATATCGGCCAGCAGGCGCTTGACTTCGTCTAGATCAACATCGGCCAGTTCCTGTTTCACCACGAACCAGGCGACGGGGTTGAGATCATTGCCGGACATCTGCATGCCAAGGCGCGAGCCTTCGACCAATGTGGTGCCGCCACCCATGAAGATGTCGGCAACTTTCAGGTCCTTGAACGCGCCTTTCTTCTGGTGGTTGGCGTAATAATTGTCCCAGACCAGCTTGGCGGCATGGGCCGGGTCTTCTGGTGCCTTGGTTGCGGCAGCAATCAGCATGGAGCGGAAAACGCTCGAACGCCTGCGGGCCCACCATTTTGACATTTGGTAGATCGGTTTGCCCGCATTGCCCTCGATGATGGCAACCTGATTGACTGGCAGGATCGGGAAATCGACCTCGAGACAGGTTTTCGGGCGATTGGGGTCGTTGAAATCAACCGTTTCCATGGCCACCGGTTTTCCGGCCCCGACGGCGCGCGCCACCTCTTGTGCAATTCGTTCTTTTTTTGTGGCCATGAAAAGTATTCCTTACTTGGTAATCTCGATCGACGGACAAAGCATTTCGAGCAATGAAAGCCCACCATGGGCAAGGGTTGGATAGCCCCCCTGGCTTTTCCATTTCCAGCGCCCCATGGCCATCAGATACGGCCCATGCGGACCCTTGGTCTGGAGGGCGACAGGTGGTGTGAATGGTCCGGGATCGTGTTCGCCTGCGAGGAGACGGCCGCTCTTGAATGTGCTTTTCAGAAAGGCGGCCTGTTCATTGGCAGCATCAAAAAACATCCCGGTTGCGGCGTAGCCGTGATCGGAAGTGATGATGACGCGCCTGCCGGTCGCGAGTTTTTCGACAAATTCCCAGAAATCGTCGCTCGTCAGCTGGGCCGCGATATCGCGCGTGAGAACATCAAGCCCCTGACCAGCGCCCGCGCCATCGTGCAGTTTGCTGTCCGGCCAATGGTGCCAGAAAATCCATTTGGGTGAGCTATCAATCAGGTTGGCGCAGTCCTTCCACGGCAGGTCAATGCATTCGGTTGTGACGGGGGCAAGACGGTTTGCCTTGCCGCCACCATTGTTTTGCAACTGGCTACGGCTGTTGAAGCCAAGCGCTTTCGCGAAGGCGTTGGTTTCGCTCGGAAGCTCCGCGCCAAATGCGCCAGTCTCATGCAGGGTGAACCCTCTTTCCTTTGCGCCTTCTATCAGCCAGGGCAGTTCTCGAAGGCTCAACCCGTCAAGGACAAGAATGGCCTTTGCGCCGAATGGCTTTTCCCACCACCTGACAAGGTGATCCGAATTTCGTTCAACCACCTCGCCAAACTGTTCCCACATGTCCCAGCCTGCGGCGGCCAGAAAGTGATCAAGCTGACCGACAATACGATCACGCTTTGTCACTTCGCTGGGGGAACCTGTGCCGGTTAGCGGTTCAGAACAGATCGAAAGGGCTTCGGAAATAACGGTTTGCCACGCGTCGTCAGCGCCTGACGTAGAGAGATTGTCCAATTGCTCAAGAGTGAGGACCATCAACTATCCTCCTTGTTCAGGGACAGCTCATATCTCAGGCCGTCAGGCAATTTTTTCAGCAGTTCCTTTATCTGAGCACCTGTGGCGGCATCCAGTTTCAGGGTTACTTCGCTAACAGGGGTTGCCGGGCCAACGCCCCAGCTTTCCAGTTTCCCGATAAGGTTTAGGGGTGATGTTGCAGGGTTTGAAAGCGTCACGGCTGCGCCACTGCCTGAGCCGCCGAAAATTCCGCCTTCAGGTGTTTGACCAGCGTCGGGTGGGTCTGAATCCGAGCCGGTGTTTGTGTCGGTGCCTGCAGCTGGATCGTCAGCGCCGCCGCCAAATAGTCCGCCGGTCGGAGATGTCGGAGCAGGTGGTGTCGCGCCACCGGTTGAGGGCACTGCAGAAGGCTGAAGAAGTCGAATTTCATCCAGTTGTCGACCAGTAAACGAGAGTTTCGGTTTAAGCCGTCTCCATGCAGCGTCTTCATCCTCCCCGGTTTGCGCTTGCAGATACTCCATTCCGCGCAGGTCGATTGCGATTTTTCCACGGGCACACATCCGCAGAATTCGTTCCTTCATGGCTGTTTCGCCGAGCCAAGGAATACAATCCTGGCCGCCCGGCCTTGGTTCCTGGAGCTCTCTAAGAAGCTTGCCAAGAGACGCGTTTTCAGAAGCAGCATCAAGCACAAGCGCTTCGAAATCTTCGGGCACAAAAAGATCCGTGCTTAGGGCCGTTTCAATTGCTTCGGGGATTTTTGCGCCTTGCCCACGCAACGTCTCGATATGAAATTCGCATTTTTCGGGAGCAGAAAAATCCCATTTATGAAGAATGGCAAATCGATCAAACCGCTTTTTCAGAATGTCCCGCAGTTCGGCCTGATACCTCGTTCGTAATTTGCGGTATTCAGGATTTTGCGCGCTCCATTCCTCGGCCTTCATTTCTGCTCGTGCCAGGATCAACAAGTCACGATCAAAATATGTGTTTAATGTCCCAGTTCTGGGAAGCAGGAAGCGAACGGTGTTGCGCCGTTTTGGGAGATGTGTTTTCAGCCAGAGACCAAGACGTGCATTGAGGCGGTCCGGTGTTTCCGGTAGTACCAGTATGGGTAGACGATCATCCCAATTTTCGGGTTTTTCATTGTCTTCCAAGCTGCCCCAGGGGTCGTTCAACCACGTTTGAGGCATAGCTATTACACGGAAATTCTTTGCGACATCCTCGGACCCTCCCAATACATAGCGTATTTCTTTGGAGAGTTGAACGAGGTCCGAACCATCGGTGAAAAGCTTGTCATTTCTGGCGGAGGCCATCACTTTCGCTTGTGGGTTTTCCTCCTCCTTAAAAACAAGGCGTGTTCCATCCTGATGGATGTTGAAGCTATTCTCGATTATTGTTGCCAGCTCCACTTGAAATCCATTGTCATCAACTGGCGCGTCGCGGGTTACGTCAATCTGAAGAGTTGCAGGTTCAGCACCTGCAAGGTTCCCAACGGCAATTGAACGAAGCCACAAGGCACCAAGAATTTCCTTCAGATGAGGAATGGTTGTTTGATGATTCGGAACCGCTTCTGTGACGGATGTTAAGTTTCTTAGGGCTTTTTCACGCAGCGATCGATGCTGCTGGTTGGCTACAGAGTCCAACAAAGCGCCAATTCCAGCGCCTTCATCGTCTAGGCGAAAATCAGCAGCGGTTAGCACGGGCATTTGCTCTCCACAACTCTTGAACAGGTTTGCCAGAATTCTGATAAGATCGCGTGTTTCTTGGGCATCGGTTGCGATCAGAACTTGGTCTTCCAGCAACTGGAGTAAATGCGGTGCAAAAGGCCAAGACTCTGAAAACTCTTTTCGTTTTCGATCTTGTTCGGAAGACGGAACATTCTCCAGGCGGAAGTATTCGGCAATATGAGCGGAAGCCGCGCCATCAATGGCGGTTTCTGAGATATGCATTCTATTATCGAAGAGGCGGTGTAAAAGCATCCGCCGTCTGTCGTGCTGTATGCGCTCTGGACTGCCCCCTGCTTTGAAGTCAATTTGGATGGGGTTAACCCGGTGGATTTGCTGGTAGGCGTCGGTATCGCCATTTCTCACTGAAACGACCAGGACAAGCAATTCAGGATGCTCTTTTGCGATTTCGGAAAGAATTTGGATGAAATTAAACGCCCAATTTTTCCATGGAAATTGCTTGGTGTTGGTCAAGCCATCAAACCATGTTTGGAATTCATCCAATAGAAGCATGGTTGGCTTGTTGCGGAGCATCTCAAGTATCAATTCATCGGAAGGGATGTCCGTTTTGCTGGAGCCCATGCCTTCCCATTTGCCTTTGATGTATGTTCCGTGTGGATGGCGATCAAAAAGAAGATCCCAAAGAAATTTGAAACGCTGCCGGTGTAGGCTTTCGCCAATGACCAACATATTATTGCGAAGCGGAATTTTCTGTATTTGTTGATTGTTGAGGGTAGTTGACCAAGATTTCAGCCACTCACGTGTCGCATTGGGGTCATTGACGGCATGGTACAATGCAGCCATCAGGTGCGATTTACCAAGCCCTCGTTCGCCAATAACGACTACTGGGCGTCCTTGATCCGGCCCAACTGCTTCGATCCCCTTCAAAAGATCATGAGTGGGATAGGTAATATCAAGAAAATCTTGTGCAGACTGTTGTGTGGCACCGCTCCCAGACTCATTCGAAAGCTCGATCGCTGTGCCCTTAAGTTTTCGCCCCTGGAATTCGGATCTTAGTGTTAGGCCTAGCATGATGGCATTTTCCTGTCTGAGTCGATGTTTCTTGGTTCATTGCCGCCGTTTTTTGCAAGCAACACAATCTGCTGATCCTGCGGCGCGCGGGCTGACGGGTCGGTATGCAGTCCCAGAGTATTGAGCGTGTAGTAGAGCAGCGCCTGCGAGGT
>DOIU01000389.1 GCA_003511825.1 Gammaproteobacteria bacterium
CAGAAGGTTTGGAGGCCGGGGGGCGGACGCTGTATACCTATACCGGCACGGATGAACCGGATGATGTCGCTCTCGCCGTAGCGTCGGGTGAACATCGGCTGTCTGCGGACAACAGTGCGTTAACCCGTGAGCTTATGTCCGTGCCTGATGACGCGATGCGCAATGACATTCTCACATGGGTGCAAACGGCTCCGATGTCTGACCCGTTACATACCAAGCCTTTAGTCGCGCACTACCCGGGTGGTGATGTGATTTTCACCATGAGCAATCAAGGCTTCTAACACGCGGTCAATGCATCGACCCCGACGAGACAAGGCAATTACGGGGGCGGAGACGAGATCTTCGCGTTTATGCCGCAAGAGCTGTTACCCAATTTGTACGCCATTCAGCGCAACCTCACTACCGGCGGACACATCTACGGTTTGGACGGGGCGCTCACGCTGCGCCATGATGATGAGGACAGTGACGGCGAGATTGATGCCTCTGAGACGGCGATATTGTATTTTGGCATGCGTCGAGGTGGCCAGCACTATTATGCGCTGGACGTATCTGATACAGCCAATCCACGCTTGTTGTGGAAAATATCGGGTGGCAGCGGTGACTTCCTTAACCTCGCGCAAACCTGGTCACGCATGACCTTGACCACGGTGCGTCATGGCGGATCTGCCAAAAAGGTCCTGATTTTTGGCGGTGGCTACGATGTAGCAAATGACCATGCCACTGCAAGAGAACCGGCTGCAGGCAGTCATCTCTACATTGTGGATGCAGACAATGGGCGGCTGTTGTGGTCCGTTGGCCATGCTGGTGCGAGTGTCACCGCATCAGATATGCGTTATAGCATCGCATCGGACATCACCACCATTGACCTCAATGCCAACGGTTACGCTGATCGCTTGTATTTTGGCGATATGGGCGGCCAGCTTTGGCGTGTCATTTTTAACGAAGCAGCGAGCGGTAGCGAGGCGCCCACTGTGGACTTTACCCGTTCGCCTTCGGTTGAGCGCATTGGTGATTTTGGTGGCGATCAGAATCGCCGATTCTACTACCCCCCCGCTGTTGCGATGATCGCGGACCAAGGCGATCGGTATTTGGCGGTGACGATCGGCAGTGGCAATCGTGCGCATCCGCTCGATACCTCCGTGGATGATTGGATTTTTATGCTGCGTGATCCCGTTGAGGCACCCCTGGCGCATACCGTAAAAATGAGCGACCTCTACGATGCGACCGACAATCAGGTGGCTGAAGGTAGCGATACCGCCAGCGAAAGAGAAGCGTTGGCCACTGCAGATGGCTGGAAAATGCGCTTAAACAGTGGCGAGAAGAGCTTATCTACCTTAGTGGTGTTTGACGGCAAGCTGCGTTTTACGACGTATGAGCCGACATCGGTTGATGATGCGGTTTGTGGCAGCAGTGCCACCGCTCGCGGCCGCTATTATGTTATGAACCTGGTCGATGCCACGCCGACATCAGATGACAGCAGTGAAGACGACGCACTGCTCACAAAAGACGACCGTTGGTCAGACATTGATGGTTTGGGGATACCGGGTTCGCCGATGTTGGCGTTCTTGCCCGACAGTGATGGCGTGGATGTTTATGTGGGCAAAGAGAATGTGGGCCGAATTTCAAGCGATATTCGGCGTATTTACTGGCAGCAAACTCACTGATGTGAACTATGCTTGACTCAGAGCTACTGACAAGCAGCCGAACAATAGAGCGTATGTATGATGAAAAAAACTCTAGGATTCACCCTGATTGAAATACTGGTCACCGTCGCCATCGTGGGCATATTGGCCGCGCTGGCTGTGCCGAGTTACACCAGCTTTGTGAAGGAATCACGCCGGACAGAAGCCACCGCACTGTTGATGGAGATGGCGGGAAAGCAAGTGCGTTTCCATGCCGAGAACAACACCTATGCGACTAAGGTGGGTGAGTTGGGCTACGGCGCGTCAGGTTCGACCACGTATTCGTCTGAGACGGACGTCTATGATCTTGAAGTCGACAGTGCCGATGCGGTGAGCTTTGCACTCAAGGCGACACCCAAGAATGCGCAGCACGACGACGATTGCGGTGAGTTGGGTTACAACTCGGCAGGCGCAAAAACCTTCAGTGGTTCGGGCGTTACGCTTGACGAGTGTTGGTGATACACTTTTTGCAGTGACTCCCTCATCTCTGCGTGCGATTGATGAATGATCTGCAACGACGCTGCGTGTGACGTGTTCGGGCGTTGACGTGCTTGTGTTACACCCGTACACCTCGCGGGCATTATCATGAGGTATTTGCATTGATTTCTCCGCTGTCCTCGCGTGGTTGCCGAATTGTGCAACTGCTGTGTTTTGTCTGGGTGTTCAGTATTGCCGGCATGGCGCAGGCACAGAGCCTCAGCGAGGGCGAGACCGTCTCAGCCGCGTTTGCGCAGTGGGATGGGGTTTTCTCAGACGTTGAACAATACCTCGATACCGCTGCCTTCAGTGACGATTCCTCCGAAGCGCTGAACGACCAGCTCTCTGCTATTCGCGCTCAGGCGCTGGAGCAACGCGAACGCGTCCAGCATCAGATTGATTTAACCCAAAAGCTACTCGATGCTTTAGGCAGTCGGCCCGAAGACGGTCAGGCTCCCGAGTCCGAGGCCATCGCGCAGCGGCGTGCGGGTTACGAGCTGCGTATATCGCAGTACCGCGAGCAACTCGCTCAGATTGAGCTGGCTCTGGTGCGTGTGGATGAGTTGACCGGCGGTCTCTCTGAGTTGCGAACCGGTACGATTGTCCAAGAACTCTTCTCGCGCTATCCCTTGCCGTTGAGCGGCGACACCTTGTTGCATGCGCTCAAAGAAGCGGTGTCGCACATTCATGCACTGTTGGCGGCACCGGTTCAGTGGTACAGCGAAATGGAACCACAGCGTCGCGAGCAGTTGCGTTTGTGGCCTACGTTCGTGGTGGGGATTTTCTCCATTGCGTTGGGGATCTTTTTTCGCGCCTTGATTCTGGAGCGCTACGGACGCAATCCCGACACCGAAAGTCCGTCACCCACCTTGAAAGTATCGGCCGCTATCGCAGAAGGAGTGGCGCGTGGTTTGGTGCCGCTGTTGGCATTTGTTGGGCTTGCTTTATGGGTGGCGCAACATGTTTTACCGCTCGACGGTTTGTTTGGCGATATGTTGCGCTCAGGATTTTGGGCGGGCGTGTATTTCATCACCTTCAGTACGCTGGCAATGGCGGTGTTGTCGCCGGATAAGCCGGTGTGGCGGCTGACGCATATCAGCCCTGTTGCGGCGCGCATTATTGGCTACGCGAGTATGCTGCTGATTGCGGTGATTGCGATCGATGACCTTATCGTTGAGAGCACGCGCGCGCTCGCGCCGACGCCATCGATGCAGTCGGTGTATCTGAGCATTGTGGTGCTGATCAAGGCGTCACTGATTATCGTGATCGCGCTTGACCGTTGGTGGAACCCAGACGAGGAATCGCC
>DOIU01000172.1:0-410 GCA_003511825.1 Gammaproteobacteria bacterium
ATGCGCCTGATTGGTGCGATTGGTCCGCCCAAGTGCCTGAATAGCATTGTACTCCTTCCAGCCTGGTTCCAGCAGATAATGCACCCGCAAGCGCTGGTTCTTCGTTCCGAGATCCGCGTGGTAGGACCGCCCGGTGCCACCGGCGTCAGAAAAGATCAGGATGCGCTTTTTGTCATCCATGAACGCTTGGACCTCTCCAAGATTGGAGGAGGCAGGTCGGTTCTCGACTTTGAGCTTTCCCTCGGGCGTGCGCACAATGCGGCGTTTGCGACCGGTGACCTCGGCAGCAACGTCCGTGCCAAAGTGCCAGAGGATTTGATCGAGCGCGCCTTGCACCGGAGCGAGGGCCCCAAGCCGTTCGATCAGATCATCGCGACGGCGCTCCGCCTCACGGCAGACAATAGGATTGC
>DOIU01000172.1:727-909 GCA_003511825.1 Gammaproteobacteria bacterium
TCACGGCAGACAATAGGATTGCCAAGAGCATCTGTGGCAGGGCGTGAACGTAGATCGCCGTTCTCATCCGTGTAGGGTTCAAACAGCTGGGTCGGAAAGGAATGCGCTAGATAATCCATGACATATTCGCGCGGCGTGATGTCGATTTGCAGATCGTGCCACTCGGAGGCGGGGATGTCGGC
>DOIU01000172.1:1265-7897 GCA_003511825.1 Gammaproteobacteria bacterium
AAGCTTCCCAATGGGGGTCGGGCATCAACGGCTTTAATCAGCGAGGGGCATTTCATCGCTGTGATCAGGTGGTTGAAAAACCGCTGCTTGTTGCTTTCAAAGGCGGATCGCGCGGCGGATTTTGCTCGTGGGTTCAGTGTCCCTTGTTCACTGGAGATGCCTGTGGCCTCCAGCGCCTTTTCCAGATTGTTGTGAATGACCTGAAACGCCTCTGCGTAGCTGTCATAGATATCAATCTGGGCTGGGTTCAGCTCATGCACCAGCATGTCGTATTCCACCCCGGCGTAGGACAATGAGCGCGCCAGATAGAGCCCGAGGGCTTTGAGATCGCGCGAGATCATTTCCATCGCGGCAATGCCACCTTGCTCCATTGCCGAGACAAAAGCGGCGCGGCTGGCGAAGGGGAAATCGCCAGTGCCCCACAGCCCAAGACGCGAAGCGTAAGCGAGATTGCCAACTTCGGTGGCGCCAGTGGCAGACACATAGAGAATGCGCGCATCGGGCACTGCGTTTTGCAGCGCCAATCCGGCCAACCCCTGCTGCGAGGCTTTTTTGTCGCCGCGCGCGCCCTTGTCGCCACCTGCATTGGCCATGGCGTGACTTTCATCAAACGCAATCACCCCATCGAAATCAGCCCCGAGCCAATTGGTGACTTGGTCAAGGCGTGATATCTTATCACCGCGCTCGGCGGATCGCAGGGTGGCGTAGGTGACAAACAGAATGCCCTCGGCAAGCCGGATGTCAGAGCCTTGGCGGAACTTGGACAGTGGCACGATATCACTCTCGCGTCCGCCAAGCGCCATCCAGTCGCGCACAGCATCTTCTAACAGCTTGTCACTTTTGGAAACCCAGACCGCGCGTTTGCGACCACGCAGCCAATTATCAACGATGATGCCTGCAACCTGACGACCTTTACCGCATCCGGTGCCATCGCCGAGAAACCAACCCTTGCGCAGCTGAAAAGCATCGTCGTCACCTTCGGAGGCGGCAACAAGTTGCCCGGCGATTTCACCCTTCTTAAACCAGCCTTGCAGATACACGGCGTGGGCATCGCCCGCGTAGATGACGCTTTCCAGCTGCGGCGCGGACAACACGCCGTCGGCGATGTAATGCACGGGAAGAACGGGATGATATTTTGGCAAGGGCGGCGGCACTGAGGCCATTGCGGCAGATTGCACCAATGCGGTGGGATGCTCGGCTACGCCGTCAATGACGAAGGATTGCAGCTCGTAATCCTCATAGACGACCTCCTGCAACACCCCAGTTGGCTCAGACCAGATTTTCGGCAGGTAATCCAGCGAGGCCACGTCCATGCTGTCGAACGGGTGCTTTGCGCGTTCAGCCGCGATGGCGCGAGTTTCCAGGCGGGCGGCATCGCGCAATGTCGCTAGCACTGATTTAGAGGCGGGCTTCAGAGGCACCGCACTTGGCGTGGTGGGGCAGGGGGGTGTATCATCGCGCCGCTTCGGGCAATGTGTGAGCACTACCGTCAGCAGATCAGCGGCTGTGTCGCACATGGGGTGAAACACATCGTCCAAACTCGGAGGCACGACGCGCAGTTCATCCGCGTGATGCTTGTCGATCACAGTTAGGCGCGTGTCGATGCTGGTGCCGTGACGGGCAAAGATCTTGCCCGCGATCGGGGCGGAGAACACCACCTCTGCCATCTCGGCAATGCGTTGAAACGTCGGCTGGAAGCTTTTGGTGGCGGGGCTGAAACTCTCGCCGGTAATCACCACCAGGCGGCCACCCGGAGCCAGCCGTACCAGCGCCGACAAGATATGTTGGCTGGTGGCGTCCTTAAAGCGGCCCGCGACATTGGGCGCGGCCGAGAATGGTGGGTTCATCAGGACCAGTGTTGGGATGATATCGCGATCCAGTCGATCATCAATCGAGGCGGCGTCATGGTTGGTGACGTCAACATCGGGAAACAGCTTGTCCAGTAGATCGCGGCGGGTGTTTGCCAGCTCGTTCAGGGTTAGTTCAGCGCCTGCAAACTGCGCAAACACCGCCAACATGCCAGTGCCGGCGGAGGGTTCCAGAACGAGGTCATCACTGCGAATGCCAGCGGCTTGCGCGACAATCGCGGCCAGCGGCAGCGGGGTGGAGAATTGTTGCAACCGAATGCTGTCCTCAGAACGCCGTGTGTGCGAGGGCGCAAGAGCTGCGAGGCGTTCGATCATCGTGAGAAACGCCTGCGGGGTGGCAGCCTGGCGCTGCATCAAGGCACCGTATCGTGACAGCATCATAATCTGGGCGGCTTCCGCTGCCTCGTATGCGTTCTTCCAGACCCAAGCGCCATCGGTGTCGCGGGCCCCGAACGCCTCTTCCATCGCCGCGCGCAAGATTTTGGCGTTGATGGGCTTGCCTGCCTCGAACTGCGGGAACAGCAGTTTGGCGGCAGCCAGAAGGTTTCGAGCGGGATCTGTCGGAGGGGGTGCCGATGCCGCAGGCAAGGCGGATTTGTGGTGTGCGTTCATGAGAGGTCTCCAGGTTAGGGGTTAGACCCAACGGTCGAGAACTCTCTCTCGCCCGGGAGGGGTCAACCCTCCCGCCCTGCCTCTTGCTCTTTTTGGGGTTTTCTTCTGGCGGTGCCTTCGTTGAATGCCAGATCCTAGTAAGGATTTGACAAATCATAGTTATTTGTAATATTAAAGGGTAACAGCATCTCGAATAATGTAATAGTTAAGGGATGCATATTATTGCAGTAATGTAATATTATAGGGTGACAAAATGATTGTAGCAGACACAAAACGCAGACAGGCGGTAAGCACGATAAACGCCGCAGCTAAGGCGTCAGAAGGCATTCGTCAGCCTTTGGGAGGCTGGATTGCATTATTCCAATCGGCCCTTGGACTAAGTAGCACCCAACTTGCCGAAGATGTCAGCGTATCGCGAAACAGCCTCCACAAATCCCTGGAGAACGAAAAGGCAGGCACAATTTCGCTGAACCAGCTGTCAAAAATTGCTGACGCCATGGGTGGTCGGGTAGTCTATGCGATCGTGCCAAAACAAGGGGATGTCGAAGATATTGTGATGCAACAGGCCCGCAAAAAAGCGAAACGGATCATTATGCGGACCCGCTCTCATATGGCTCTTGAAGAACAGTCAGAAGGTTTACGTACGCAAGACGAAATGATTGAGGAACTTGCCACCCAAATGGCACGTGAACTAAAGCGCGGGTTTTGGTCTTGAGCATAGAACTGCACGAGCCCGAAGGTGCCACGCCACTCACCCCGGATGAATTGCGCGGTTTGAAAGCAACCCACATCACAAATCGAGGAGAACTCAATGAATTGGAGAGCGCCAACATCATTGATGGGCTGACATGGCTTGATCGCCGTCCAAAACGGTTCGACTTACTTACGGATCAGTCTGCCCGTGATATCCATGAACGCCTGTTTGGAGGGGTTTGGGCCTGGGCAGGCGATTACCGCCTTACCGAGAAGAATATCGGCGTGCCCGTTTGGGAAATTTTAACCGAGATGCGCACCTGCTTGGATGATGCAAGATATTGGCGTGAACACAAAACATATGATCCGTTGGAGGCGACCACCCGATTGCACCACCGGCTTGTCTGGGTTCACCCGTTTGCCAACGGCAATGGCCGGTGGGCTAGAATTATGGCCGACACATATCTCGCGAGTATCGATCAGGATGTATTTCTGGATTGGTCAGGGGGTGGCGACCTTCAAACCGATAACACGCATCGCGCCAAATACATCGCTGCACTGCAATCGGCTGACCTGTTTGAATTTGAGCCTCTTACGGCGTTTGTCAGAGGAATTGCTCGAAATGGCGCAAACAGTTTGTGACGACCGCGGCTTTACCCGCCGCGTAGCTGGCGTTTCATATCCATCGATTGGTGAAGGACACGGATCACAAAGAGGATCTCGTCAGAGACCTGATAAAAGGCGACGTGCCGCCCTGTTATCAATCGCCGAACGCCTTGAATAATGTCTGAGCAGTCAGCCCCCATACGGGGATTTGCGGTCAACCCATTCAAGGCGCGATCAATGTCATCAAGGTAAGTATCGGCTTGATCAGCGCCCCAAGTCTCAAACGTCGTGCTCCAAATGTCGGTCAGATCAGCCTTAGCGGATTCGCTCAGTCTGATTTCAATCATTTGTCGTGCCAAGCCGGACCCGTGCCGCTTTCTTAATTTCCGCCATATCCAGCGGACCCGCATCACCGGATTGCAGACCCTCCATCAAGGCCACGCGCAACCGCGCCCGCGCGCCTTCTTGCTCTTCCATCAATCGCAGCGAGGCACGGATCAACTCGCTGGTAGAGCCATAACGGCCCTCTTTGAGCATCAGGCCGATGAAATCATCCCAATGCGGGCCAAGTGTGACGCTTGTTCCAGCCATGTTTGCCTCCTATAATACGCATAAATATGATATATGCGTATTTGTAGAAATGCAATGTCTATGTGATACCAGAGTAGGACACGCATTCTACTCTGCGGCAACAGATGCATCATGCAAGCCCACCACCTCAACACGGCCATTTTCGATATGGATGGTCACCGAGTTAGATTTCCCGCGCAACCAATACAGCTCACGATCCACAATGCGGATAACAGCGTTGATATCGGCCTCGGCACTGGTTTCTAGCAACGCAATGACCCGATCCTCGGCCTCATCCCGGAACCAATCCCGTTGTTGGTCAAATGAACCTGCATCGCTATCATCACTTGGGCAAAACAGCGCGTTTTCCAGAAAATCCACCAGATCAGCGCTGGTGGCTTTGGAGCATTTGGTCACGGCGATATCTACTTCATCTAGCGTCACATAGTCTTCGCCATAGATCAGCCAATCCGTGTTAAGATGCCAATCGTCGACACCCTCGTTGGAACCGATTTCGCAATGTATTTCCAACTGAACAGGCCGCTCGGTGGTTTCATATTGTTTTTCGGGGAGGATGATCTTTGTGTGATCATCGCCAATGAAGACATAATGCTTCACACTCAGGCAGGCGAGCTGATCATACCACGCGTATCCTTTGAAGGCCGAATTCGGTGTGAACAGTGTAGAAGGTGCGTGTTGGTTGGTGAGCGCGTATGCGAGGTTCTGTTCTTCAATCGCCCCGCCATTGGAGTCAAACAGAATATCGTCACTGTCCACCATTTGCAGCGGTAGCTGTTGATCACAATCTGTATCGGCGTGGGTGGGGGAGAAGGGCCGCAGCATCATCACTGCCGGTGCAAGAACAACACCAAGGGTTGCGGCCTCAGTGAATGCCTCAAAAGACAATGAATGTGATCCGGCCGCCAGAATCCGCTGGAAAAACAATGTGCGGATATGGGTGCGCAATTCATCAAAACCCGCATCTTCAACCACCTCTTTGCGCGCGGGCAGAACCAGATTAAGGCTGGTGCAATGGGTGACATCCAGACGCACGTAATAGGACCGGTGGAATTGCTGGCCGAGACTGGGCAGTTTGGCATGCAACGTCACCCCGTGGAAATTGATGTTCGTATCATTGCGAAACCGGTTCTGGGGCATCGGATAGATGCCAATACGGATACCATTCCAGTCCTCAACGAAATCAGCGTCCGCCAAAAAGTCTTTCCGATCCGCCAAAGTGCCATCAACGATCACATCAAGGGGCAAATATTGCGCCGCATAATTGGCGGCGGGAACAAAGTTCTCGCCATGCTTTACGCTAATCAGAATGGTCATGCCTTTATGGCCCATGGGCCCTTCACTGCATAAAATCGGTGCGGCTCCACTGAAGCTCTCCGGCGTTGCCTCAATCACCCATGACTGATTGGTGCCCTTTTGCTGAACGGTGATGCGCACATGACGGCCCGCCAATGCGAAAAATCCCATGCCTGCAGCGTCCTCAACGGAGGTAACTTGATCCGCCCAGGCACTTTGACCCAGCATGAACAGGTGTTTGGGGTCTGTCAGGCCGGGGCCGTCGTCAATGATGCGAATAACTGCGCCAAGCTCGGGATCATCAACCTGATCCACGGCGATTTCGGAGGCACCAGCACGGCGGGCATTTTGAAACAACTCCGCGAAGATGTCATCAAGCGTGGCGTTGAACAGGCGGCTGACTTTGGCAATGGCGTCATCAGCGACGCTGGCGTGGAAGGTAAATGGAATAGTCATAGGTGTGTTCTCCTGGGTTGAGGTTGAACCCGCCCGGGAAAGCTCTCTCTTTATCCGGGTGGGTGTAGCCCTCCCGCCCTGCCTCTGGCTCTGGTTTTGTTATGCAGGCGGTGCCTGAATGCTCGGGTTTTCACTTGGTTGCTGAGACGCTTGCTGCGGAACCGCCTTGCGGGCCTCAGATAGACAATAGCCCTCAAAATCACCGCCAAATCCCCAGCAGGAATCAATGACTTCGCCCTCATGCTCAACACTATACCCATAGATATTGCCGCTGATGTAATCGTGGTACGCGGCAATTTCACAGCGCAAAGCATCCTCGGCACATTTACGGGTTTGCTTTGAGACGCGGTTGACGTTGAACGCTTGGCGCACGTCCTCAAGGCGCACATAGATAAACCCGACCTGACCGGAATCCCACGGACAATGGAACCCGGTTGTGTTCATCGCCAGACCGGAATGGTCATAAAGATATACTGGCAAAATAACGGCCTTTGTTTGCGCCATTTCCAGCAA
>DOIU01000331.1 GCA_003511825.1 Gammaproteobacteria bacterium
TCTCCGAAAAACTCGAACCCAAAGTGCTCGCGTCCTGGTTAAACCGGTATTTCTCCACCATCAGCCAAGTGGTGGTGCGCCATGGCGGCACCCTGGACAAGTACATCGGCGACAGTGTCATGGCCTTTTGGGGCGCGCCGGTGATCAGCGACGCGCACGCCGACGATGCACTCGCGGCCGCGTTGGAAATGCAGCACAGCATCGCCGTGCTCAGTCGGCAGTTTGAGGCCGAAGGCCTGCCAGCTATCAGTATCGGGATTGGGGTCTCGACCGGCATCGGCAATGTCGGCAACCTCGGCTCACGCTATCGCATGGCTTACACGGTGGTGGGGGACGCGGTCAATATGGCGCAGCGCTTGGAGCGCCAGACGCGGCAATACCAAGTGCCGATCATCGTGTCGGGCAGCACGGCGGAGCGCACGCAGGGGATGCTGTACCGCGAGCTGGATATCGTGCGCATCAAAGGTTGCTCGGGGGATATCCGCATGTTTCAGCCGATCTGCCCGCAGAGCAAAGCCTCAGACCAGATGTTGCATAATCTGGCGGAGCACCGCAAAGCAATGGGCTTCTTTATGAACCAAGATTGGACACAGGCGGCGCGGATCTTTAAGGCCTTACGTCAATATTGGTCTTCCGATAAGGTCTACGATATCTACCTCAAACGTATCCGCGAGCACGAGCAGCACCCACATTCCGGCTAAATGAGATCTGGCTCGCGCGCAGCAAAAACGTCGTGTTCCAGCCATTGGCGTTGGTAGTAGTACTGCAAGGGTTGGAAGTCGGTTTTGTAGCACATTTTGCGGGAGTCCCTGACCCAATACCCCAAATACAAGTACGGCAAGGCGCGGTCGCGCGTGAGCGCAATTTGTTGCATGATCGCGAAACTCCCCAAGGAGCGCTGGGCTTCATCAGGCTCATAAAAGGTGTACACCGATGATAGCCCGTCGAGGACCACGTCCGTCACCGCCACGGCGATCAAGGCACCGTGGAGACGGACTTGCATAAATAGAGTGTCACTCCAGTCGCTGACCAGAAATTGCCGAAAGTCCTCCTCGCTCGGGTTGTCCATGCCGCCACCCGCATGGTGGGCCTGCAGGTAACGACGGTATAGGTTGAACATTTCATCGGAATAACCGGGTGTGGTGACTGTGACTGCGAGATCACTGTTTTTGCGCAAAACACGGCGAAAGCGGCGTTTAGGGTTGAATTCAATGGTTTTCACGCGGACAGACACACAGTGCTGGCAGTGTTGGCAGTCCGGTCGATAGACCAAATCACCCGAGCGGCGAAAGCCCAAGCGAATCAGATGGGCATAGCGTTTTCGATCGGGTGGGTCATAGGGATTTGCATACAGGTTGGATGCTTGTAGCCCTGGTCGATAGGCGCAGGGGATCGCGACACTTTTATACAATGCGATGTCAGCTTGCTTGGTTACCATACGAGTTGCTGCCACACCGATCAGAGACTGTAAATTTATGCTCGCGAGGGGTTTGACGCCACATCTATTGTTACGTGCGCTGATTCAGAAGTTCAAGTGGAATTTCTTCAGTCTGAACAAACAGATGCCGTTAGCTCTGACATCAACCTCCGATGTCTGACTCTTGACGCGAGCTCACGTCTGGATTGCGCGAATGTAAACTATGCCGTTCGGCACTTGCGGTGCGACGCTTGCGGTATATAGTAGGCGCTCAATCGGAAGGACATCAGACAATCGGTGAGCTGTGAGCCCGAAAGTCGATAGGGAACAATAAGATGGTGAAACAAATTCGACGCGAAGCGCATCTGCCGTCGTTTACGGTAGGCGTGCTCGAAACGCTGCTCTTTTGCGGTGTGTTCTTACTCAGTGGTGCGATTGCGCTCAATAGCGGTATGTCTGCCCTGGTCGGGCCCATGCTGCTTTTTTGTGCGGTGATGATGCTCAGTATGGTGTTGTCCGGTGTGTATCGCGCCGACGTCGCCAACTCGGTGGTACGTCTCTATGGGCGCACCGTCGTTGCATATGCCATCGCCAGCGGTGTGATGTTCGCGTTGGCGCTGATCGTCAACAGCGAAAACTTTTCACCCCGTTTCCTCGCTATCGCGCTCGCGTTTTCATTTTTTGTCTTGAATACTTTTCGGCCTGTGATTGTTGAAGGCCGGCGAGGTGCACCCGGTGATCGCCGGGCGTCTTACAGCTCGACCATCCCAGATTGATTGAATAGCCGCTGTGCATAGTCGGCCAATGCGTCCAGCAGGGCGGATTGGTTTGGCTGTTCTTGTTTCAGTGTCGCAAGCTCCTTCAGATAAGCGCCCAGTCGCCCTTCCGGAAAATGCCCGTTCAATCGCGCTAAGCGGTCTGTTTCCCAATGTTGTTTGTCTTGTGCATCCAGGGTTTGCGGGAAGTTACGCGCGCGATACCTGAACAACATCTCCTCAATACGCGGATCATCATAATAGAGATCCAGAGCGCCCAATCCTTCGGGAGCGGTGTCGTGAATACGGGCGAACGCGTTTTTATCATTGGCGCTGAAAAAGCCACCGGCGTAGAGGCTGGCATCCACGTCGGTGACGTCGTCAAAGGTGCGTTCGGCGAAGGCGTCGGCCAATGAGGCGGCAAAGCTGGGGTGCGCGCGTAACTGTGCAGCGTGGTTTTCAGCGTCGGCAAGAGAAATGTGCGTGCGCGCTTGCGCGGCTTTATCGAGGGTGTTGAGCGGTACGATGACGGGGCAGCGATTGATGTGCACTGTCTTGACCGGTGGGCGCGGCATATCGTCCGGCAACTCTGCTCGCGGCGAGAACAAGCGCAGTGCGAGCTCATCGGGCGACAGCTCAAAAAACGGGCGGGGGTCGTGGCGCAGGTCGTAGACCAGAATGCCATTGTTATTGCTGGGGTGGCGACATAACGGCATGATCACGGCCGTGTGAAGATAATCACTCGGGATCATGCCCGACACATGCAGGACCATAGCCTGCTGTTTTAGGTTCAGCAGCGCGGCGATGCTGTGCTTATCGCGATGCGCGAAGACGTAATCGAACAGTCGTGGCTGTCGCTCGCGGATTAATTGCGCCACGGCGATGGTGGCGTGCACGTCTGACAGGGCATCGTGGGCATGCGCATGGCTGATGCCATTCAGCGCGGTCAGGTTCTCCAGTTTATTGTTGATGCGGCCATCGTCGTTGACGGGCCAGTTGATGCCATCCGGGCGCAAGGCGCGCGTCAATCGCACCACATCCAGCAAGTCCCAGCGTGAATTGCCGTGTTTCCACTCGTGTTCATAGGGATCAAAGAAGTTGCGGAACAGCGTATGGCGGGTGAACTCGTCGTCGAAACGTATATTGTTGTATCCAACCTGGCAGGTGCCCGGGTATGCCAATTCGGCGCGAATGTGGCTGATGAAGGTTGTTTCGGGGAGGCCTTCGCGCAGGCAGTGGTCGGGAGTAATCCCTGTGATTAAGCAGGCGCCGGGTTCCGGCAGATAGTCATCGGCAGGTTTGCAGTAGATCACCAAAGGGTCGCCAATCGGTTGCAACTGGGCATCGGTGCGTAAGCCGGCGAACTGCGCGGGGCGATCCAAGGCGCCGTGGCGCCCGAAGGTCTCATAGTCAAACCAATAAAACGAGGTATCAGCCGCCGGCGCTACCATTGCAGGTCATCGGGAATGGTGTACTCGGCGTAGTCGTCATCGCCGGCTTGGGGCTTTTCTGTTTCATCGGGTGCCAGCACGATAGCCCATTCCGGGTTCAGCGCGCGAACCTGGTCGGCAATCGCGACGGGGATGAGGTAGGTCGCGCCGTTCAGCCGGGTGATGGCGAGTTCCCGCTTGCTGAGTTTTTCGTGCGCGGCATCCGTGATGAAGAGTTGTTTGACGCGATTACCCAGGATATAGCTGTAAGCGCGTTCGCCCTTGATCTCTTTCTCGTGGTTGGCCTCAATCAGCGCTTTGATTTCAGCCTTGATGCGCTTGCGCTCAGCAATCTCAGCGGTCTGCTCGGCCGTTGGCGTGGCTGGCGTCTCTTTGGTGCGCGGCGCAGCGGCTTGTGCGCGCGGATGCTTACGCGATTTGCTGGTGGTTTTTTTGCGGGTTTTGCGTTGCGGCTTTTTTTCCGTAAAGCCGGCGTTGATCAATTGGTCCCTGAGGGAGCTGTTCATTGCTTACTCACTGTCTCGCTGTCTATGGTTCGGGTGCCTGCCACCCGAGTCACGGTTTATGATATGGGCTATAGTCTAGCGAAAACTCCGTGACAATTCCTCCAATCTCGCACAGGAATTCTTGTGTGAAGATTCGGTTAACCGGGATGAAAATCGACAAATTTGCGCTATAGAGTGAGTGTTTAGCGCGTTTACCCAGTCGTTTCTTGCGTCGCTGATGCAGTACCCGGAGTTTCCCCATGCCAAAGCTTGTGTTGGTCTTTGAAGATGTTGCCGTCAAAGAGTATGCCTTGGCGCGCCAAGAGCTATTGATCGGGCGCTTGCCGGAGGCAGCGATTTCCCTGGACGATGCCACGGTCAGTTCGCGCCACGCCATTCTGGAGTCTGAAGTCGCGCGCGATCATTCGCAAACCTTCTACATCCGCGATCTCTCAAGTCGCAACGGCACCTATATGGATGGCCGCCGGATCTTGCGCAAACCCTTGCACCATGGCGACGAATTTCGCATCGGCTGGAGTACGTTTCGCTTCCTGGCCAGTGATGGCAGGGTCCTCCAGGTATGAGCTGACTTAAACCCCGTTCACGCCCATTTACCCCCCTTTTTAGCGCGGGTTACAGCCTTGCGCATCCCTGGTAACACCGCTACAGTAGCCGCTCAAACGGTTCTGATAGCGGAGTGATGCATGAGTTCACAAGCCAGTCCGAAAGGCGTTGTTACGGTTAAAAACCTGCGTAAATACAAAGCCACCGGCAAAAAGTTCACCTCTTTGACGGCCTACGATGCTGCTTTTGCTGCCGTCTTGGATGAGGCTGGCATCGACGTCGTTCTGGTCGGCGACTCGCTCGGTATGGTGGTGCAAGGCCTCGATACCACCATTCCCGTCAGTATGGATGACATCATCTACCACAGTCAGACAGTCGCGCGTGGCTTGCAGCGCGCGATGTTGATGGTTGACATGCCCTTTATGAGTTATGCGACCGAAGAGCAGGCCTTGCACAACGCCTCGCGGCTAATGAAAGAGGGCGGCGCGCAGATTGTGAAGCTGGAATGGGGCGCTTTGCAACTGGGCATGGTGCGCCGTTTTACGGAGTGTGGGATTCCGGTGTGCGCGCATTTGGGCTTGACCCCACAGACCTACTTCAAGATGGGGGGCTACAAAGTGCAAGGCAGGGATGATCTTACTGCAAGTCGCATGTTGGACGACGCGCTGGCGCTTGAAGAAGCCGGGGCAGATGTGTTGCTGCTGGAATGCGTGCCACGCGAGCTGGCCAAGAAAATCACTGAATCGGTCTCCACGCCGGTGATCGGTATTGGCGCCGGGCCGGACGTTGACGGCCAGGTGTTGGTGCTCTATGACATCCTTGATATCGCGCCCGGCAAGCGCACGCGCTTCTCCAAGAACTACATGCGTAATAATGGCGCGATTCAGGACGCGATCAAGCAGTACGATCAAGAGGTGCGTGACGGCACGTTTCCGTCGGATGAGCACAGTTTCGAGTAATTGGAGGTACCATGCTTGTCGTTGATGATGTTGCAAAGCTGCGCGCTATTCTCAAACCCTGGAAAAGCAACAATGTCAGCATCGGGTTTGTCCCTACCATGGGCAATCTGCATGCGGGTCACCTGTCGCTGATCAATCGCGCCAAAGACGAAGCAGATAAGGTTGTCGCCAGTATTTATGTCAACCCGCTGCAGTTTGATCGACCCGACGATCTCAGCCGCTATCCGCGCACGCTGGAAGATGATTTGCAGTCACTGGAAACAGATGGCGTGGATGTGGTGTTCACCCCGTCTGACAAAATGATCTACCCCGACGGCATAGAGATGAGTACCAAGGTTGATGTGCCGGTGATCTCGCGTATTCTGTGTGGTGCGCATCGGCCGGGGCATTTTGTGGGCGTCGCGACGGTGGTGTGCAAGCTGTTTAATATGGTGGAGCCGGACGTCGCCATCTTCGGCGAAAAAGACTTCCAGCAGCTCATGCTGATTCGACGCATGACGGAAGACCTGAATCTGCCGGTAAAAGTTCTCGGCGCCGAAACCCTGCGTGAAGAGAACGGGCTGGCCATGAGCTCGCGCAATAACTACCTCTCTGCCGAGGAGCGAGATACGGCGGCCACGATCTACCGCATGCTGCGCAGCCTCGCCGAGCGGCTGGCCGGGGGCGACCAATACTACCCCGGACTGGAGTCGGACGGTAAAGCGCTGCTTGAAGCTGCCGGCTTTATTCCAGACTATGTCTCCGTCTTGCGCAAAATTGACCTACAACAGCCGGCACCGGAAGAACCCGTAAAGGACTTGGTGATTGTGTGTGCGGCCATACTCGGTAACGCGCGCTTGATTGATAACCTGCAGCTGTCGCATTACCTGGCTGCGCGCTGACCGAGCGGCACCGGGATCAGCGACAGCCCGTGGGCTTGGGCAGGCCTGCGTATTTGCAGGCTTGCTTGGCCGGCCCCTTGGGGAACAAGCCATACAGGTATTTGCTGTTGCCCTTATCGGGGCCAAGCTTGCGCCCGATGGCTTTGGTCAGCACGCGCACGGTCGGCGCAATTTGGTACTCGTCGTAGTAGCCGCGCAAAAAATGCAGTACTTCCCAGTGAGGCTCGGTCAGTGTGAGCGCCTCAAGCGCTGCCATGGCTTTGGCGACCTCAGGGTTCCAGTCGTCGAGCTTGACGAGGTAGCCTTCCTCATCCGTCTCCACTGTATGTCCATTGACTTCCACGCCCATGATTGCCTCCTGGTTGATGATTGAGTGTGATCCGGCGACTAGAGCCAAGATTGTAGTGTGTTGTGTTCAGTGGTGAGCTGGACAAAGCCGGCGTAGTCCACGCAGCGGATGCCGGGCAGTATCGTATCGCGGGCGATGCCGCGCGCGTCCAGGTCGGGGCCGAGTGCGTAGATGTGGCGATCCGTCATGGCGGCGAGTAAGTCTTCCGCAACGCGTGACCCCGTGCGTACCGCGACCACCGCGTCTTCAATCAAGAGTATGCCGGCACCCGGCAAAGACAAGGTCAGGCATGACGCTAGGCTGTCGCGTTCGAACGGTGATTGGTTCACGATGTGTAGCATGGCCATGGTGCTTACCGCTAAAAGCTCAAGACCACGTCTTGCGCGTCCATGATTTCAGCTAACTGCGCGCGCGTGACCCATTGGATCAGGTCTTTCACGGCCCAGTCGTCGGCTTCGTCTTCGTAGTGCAAGGGCAGTAAGTCCGACGGCGTCAGCCCACGCGCTTCCAGGGATTCCACATCCACGTAGACGGTGCGCACATCAAAATCGCCCAGTGCTTTAAAGGTCGCCGAAAAGTGCTTAAGGCCGATGTCTGAGGTGTCTTGCCCTTGAACGAGCTGATAAACGCCATCGTCGAGGAAAGCCAATGACAGGCGCTGGTCAAATGCCGCCGTCATCAGCACAGCTTCCAGCGCTTCGGCGGCGTACCCGGTGCCGTGCGGCGCTTTGCGATTGACGCAGAGAAAGCGTTTCGTTGGTGGGCTGCTGGGCATCGTCGTCCCTAATCACCAAACACGAGCAGTCGATCGGCTTCGATGCCGGCTTCTACTAACTGCCCCAGGCCCGAGATGCGAAAGCCGGGAGCCAGGTTGTGGGCGTCTTTGCCGTGTCGGGCAGCGGTCTCGGCATCTAAAAGCCCACGGCGTTGCGCGGCGGCAACGCACACGACCAAGTCCAGGTTGTGGGCGTCGGCCAGATCCGACCACTGCTGGATGAGGTTGTTTTCATCCTGCGGGGGCACGGTCAATCGCGACGCGTTGTGCACGCCGTCGTGATAGAAGAACACGCGGTAGATCTCATGCCCGCTTGCTAAAGCGGCGCGTGTGAATTGGTAGGCCGTGTGGGCGGCTTGGTGCGTGTATGGGCCGGTATTGACCATAATGCCAAACTTCACGCGGGCTCTCCCCAGAGCCAGCGGTCCCTTGCGTCTCGCCGATGCTGCAGTGCGTGTCTATTGCGCGTCCTGATCATCGGCGAGAGTATATCAGCATGCGCGTCGCCTGCGCGAGTGCAAGGCTTACATGGCTTGCTCACGCCCCAGACCGACCTCCCTGTCGGTCACAATGCGGACGAGCGCTTGGTGGCTGGCCTGAAGGGAGGCCTTCTGAACGGTCGCTACCGCGTTGCACTAATACCGATAGTTCAGAAAAACGCGCAGTGTTCGGGGCTCCAGCTGATGGAAGTGAATGTCTTCCACGCCCGCAGCAATCTCACCGTCGAGACGCGACGCGTACAAGTAGTCGATGTCGTGATCGTCACTGTCGAACAGATTGAGCACATCGAGACCGACGTCGAGGGACTGGTAGGCTTTGCCGATGCGCAGATTGGCCGTGGTGGTGGCGTCGGATTCTGTCTCCCCAAAGGAGTCCAGCGCGCGTTCACCAAAGTAGCGCACCCGCCCAGCCGCAAACCAGCCGTTGCTATGTTGCCATGCTGCGCCGACACTCAACACCCATGGGAGTGAGCCACCAATATGATCGCCTTCGCCGGGTTCATCATCGGAGAAACGCGCATGCGTCCATGCAACCTCGCCGTCCAGCGTCAGCTCGGCGGTCGGGCGGTAGTAAGCCGTGACTTCAACACCGTGCCGGCGTGAGGCGCGACTGGCTTCGGTGTTGCCGGCATCGCCGACAAACAGGAGTTCGGAGTCCAGCGCCAACCCCCACAGTGCAATGGAGGCATTCACCAGGTTGGCGTGATAAAAGCGCAGGCCGATCTCTGCGCCGGTGGAGCGCACCAGCGGGTCAACATTGTCCACGGCGTCGCCGCTGACCGGGTCGCGTGCGATCGTCACGCCGCGTGCGTCGTTGGAGTGAAAGCCTTGCCCGATACCGCCAAACATTTCCCAGCGTGGGTTGAGCACATAGGCCAGGTTCAGTTTCGCGCTGGCGATGCCGTCTGAATCAGAGCCGCTGTTCTCGGGCAGATCACTGTCAACGTCAAAGTCGTAGAAGTCGTAGCGCAAACCCACCGTGCTGCGAAGGTGTGCGTTCCATTGCATGTCGCCTTGCCAGTAGATCCCGACGGATGATTCGGTGACTTCGTCGCTGCGCACCGTCGATAGCCGCTGTCTCGCCTGCGTGCGGTAGAGCCCGACCTCGTCGATATCGTCGGTGCGCCATTGCACACCCAGGGTTTGTCGCAGAGGGCGGTTGGCGAAGGTGCCTTCAATATCGTAAGCGCCATCAACGCCAAAGATCTTGCGCGAGTCCACTTGTTGGAATTGGTCCCCGTTCTCGGGGTCGTCGAGAAAGTAGGTAAAGTTAGACCACAGGTCCATCTCGTACTGGATGGCGTAGGCGCTGAGGCGCCAGTTGTCGTTTTGCACCTGACCGCTCAGGCTATAGCGGCTGGATTCGCCCCCGACCGTGGTGTCCAGCGAGCCGAGGCGATCAATCAACTGGGTCTCGACGGCGCGTTGAGGAATTTGGTCTGCTGAGTGCCACTCGTTGTCATAGCCCATCAGGGTGAGACTGTATCGCGTGTCATCCCGTTGCCACACACGCTTGAGAAACAGATTGGTTTTACCCAGATCTTCGTCAATATCTGTCTAGGGGCCGTCGTACCGATTGTGTTCCAAGGCGGCGAGCCAGTGGCCATTGTCGGTGAGGAAGGTGTTGGCGAACAGAAACCGTTGGTACTGATCTTCACCCAATCCCAGATGGATCAGGTTTTCCTGCGGGCGGTTGGCCATGATAAAACGCGCAGACCCGGCCCCGGAAAAATCCCCGACCTCGGCGTAAAAGGGGCCTTTTTGGTAGGTGATGCGTTCGATCAGCTCGGGAATGATAAAATTGAGGTCGGTGTAGCCTTGCCCGTGACCGTGTGTGCGCATATTCACGGGCATGCCGTCCACCGAGGTGCGGAAGTCTGTGCCGTGGTCAAGGTTGAATCCACGCAGAAAGTACTGGTTGGCTTTACCGGTGCCGCTGTGTTGCGTGACGACCATGCCGGGTACGGTTTCCAGGACTTCACCGGTGCGTAACATAGGCCTGCTGGCCAGTTCTGCCTGGCTGATGCTGCCTTGCGAGGCGGAGACGGCTTCGCCGGGTTGACCGTCAAAATGCCCCTCCACCGTGAGCTCCTGGAGTTCGTGTGCAGCGACGGATTGGCTCAGTAACACCAGGGTGCTGCTGAGCATAACGATGGGTTTGCGCATGGGGGTAAAATCCGGTGTATTACAAAAAAAATTTTCGTAATACTATTATTCTGAGGCCGCAGTGGCAACACCTCATTCGGCCTAAGGCACGTAGAACAGGAGAAGTATATGCAGCGCGTCAGCATGACCTTGGATGATGATTTGGTCGAAGCGTTTGAGGTCTTTTTACGCGACAAAGGTTACGACAACCGGTCCGAGGCCATTCGGGATGTGTTGCGGGAAATATTGGAACAGGAGCGGCGCTCAGCCGGGGATGACGGGGCGTGTATTGGCTCGCTCACGTATGTGTATAACCATCACGAACGCGAGCTTGCGCGTCGATTAACCGCAGCACAGCACGCGCATCATGACCTCGCCGTGTCCACCTTGCACGTGCATCTTGATCATAACAACTGTATGGAAACCGTCGTGCTCAAAGGCAATATGGGCGACGTCAAACAGTTTGCCAACGAGGTGATGGCCCAAGCCGGTGTGCGCCATGGCAAGCTATACCTATTGCCCGTTGCCATGGAAGAGGAAACGCATCAGCACGGGCAGAGCCACGGAGCCCGGCATCAGCATCTGACGCCGCGCACGTGAGCGTGGCAGTCTGATTGTGCTGCCGGTGTCTTGGTGCGCGGTTTATGCTGACTGCAACATGCCGGCCTTCTCGATAAAGGCGATGATGTCGTCCAGGCCCTGTTGCTCGCGCAGGTTGGTAAACACATAAGGCGAATCCGGTCGCATGCGGCGCGTGTCGCGCTCCATCACGTCCAATGAGGCGCCCACGTAGGGGGCCAAATCAATCTTGTTGATTACCAGCAGGTCAGAGCGAGTTATACCGGGGCCACCCTTGCGCGGAATTTTCTCGCCCTCGGCCACGTCAATCACATAAATGGTGAGGTCGGCCAGCTCCGGGCTGAAGGTGGCGGAGAGGTTGTCACCGCCGCTTTCGATGAACACGATCTCAAGGTCCGGGAACGCGTGCTGCAGATCCTCCACGGCGGCCAGGTTCATGGAGGCGTCTTCGCGAATGGCGGTGTGTGGGCAGCCGCCGGTTTCCACGCCAACAATGCGTTCAGGCGCCAGGGCTTCGCTGCGCGTGAGGAATTCGGCGTCTTCACGCGTGTAGATATCGTTGGTCACCACGGCGAGTTGGTAGCGGTCGCGCATGGCTTTGCACAGGGCGTCGAGCAAGGCGGTCTTGCCGGAGCCGACCGGGCCGCCGACACCAATGCGTAGAGCGTGTTGAGACATAGTGAATTCCTCGTTGTATTACGACCGAAACAGGCGTGTGTACTGGAAGTGATGTTGGCTGCTGGCGATGGACAGCGCGGGTGCGCTCGCGCCGAGGTCGGCATCATCCAGTCCGGTGGCGTGGTCCACGGCGGTCGCGAGTTGCGGTATCAGGGTTTGTAAGCACTGTTGTCCCTCGGTTTGTCCGAGCGGGATGAGTTTGACGCCCGCAAGGATTTGGTTCTCCAGCCAGCCCCAGGCGTAACCCAGCAAGGCTTGTTCGGTCGGGATATGCCACGTCACGGCTGCGCGCGCAAAGCCCGCCGCTTGGCAGCGTTTGAGGGTTTCGAGGTCATCTTCTTGCGCGAGCACATCGAGTTTGCCGAGCAGCGCCACCAGCGCGCGCCCGCGTTGCGCTTCTTCCTGCCGCAGCTCTTGGGTCTCGCGGCTGGCCAACAGCCATTGCGTCCAGTGGGCGAGGGCGTCGCTGTCTTGGCGTAGCATCGCCGTATGCATGCGGTACAGCAGGGGCAGGTCTACTGATGCGAGTGTGGTGTCGATTTGCGTTTTGACCCATTGCCCCAAGCTGTCTGCATCGACGACCCACTTGGCCTCGACCGCCCATTCCAGCCCCTGGGAATAGGTAAAGCTACCAATGGGCAATGACGGGCTGACGAGTTGCATCAAACGCAACAACTCCGTGGCTGCTTCTGCGTCTCGCAGCGGTGGCATCGCGGGGTGTGCGTTTGCTGTGTGCATTAATGTGCGTGCCCGTGAGTATGCGAATGAGTCGCGTGCCCTTCCGCACTACCGCCATAGGCGCCGGGCTCGGGAGAAAACGCGCGCGAGACGCAGCTGACGCTGAGCCCCAAGCCTGTCAGCATGTCGTCGAGTACATGGTCGTGCTGATAATACAAGCTGCGTGGTTGTATCTCGAGTGGCACGTGGCGGTTACCCAAGTGATAACAAGCGCGGGCGAAGAGGTGCGCATCATTGCAGTGTACAGCAGACAAAGTCTCTTCGGCGGCCAAGATGCGCACGATCTCGCCGCTATCCGCGAGCAACTGGTCGCCATCGCTAAGCACTTCCCCGCGCGCGAGGAAAATACCCGCGTCCTGGCCATTGTCCAGCGTGACGCGCAGTCGGCACTTGATGCGTTTCTCGTAGGGCAGCACCACCTGGGCAGAGGGTGTCTGTGCCGATTGGGTTTTTTGGGTTAAGCGCAACATGATCAGAACAGAAAATAGCGCTGCGCCAGCGGTAATTCGGTCGCGGGCTCGCAGGTCAACAGCTCACCATCGGCGCGAACCTCATAGGTTTGCGGGTCAACGTCGATCTTGGGTTGGTAGTGATTGAGTACCATGTCTTTTTTCTGCACCGAGCGGCAGTTTTTCACCTCGCCCAAGAGCGACTGCAATTGCAGTGTGTCTGCGACCCCGTTGTTGAACGCCGCCTGTGAGAGAAAGGTCATGCGGGTGGCAGGCAGGGCGCCGCCCAGCGTGCCGAACATGGGGCGGTAGTGCACGGGTTGCGGTGTTGGGATTGAGGCGTTGGGGTCACCCATGGGTGCGGCGGCAATCGCGCCGCCCTTAATAATCAGGCTGGGTTTGGCGCCAAAAAAGGCCGGCTTCCACAGCACCAGATCGGCTAATTTACCCACCGACACGGAGCCCACCTCGTGACCGATGCCATGCGTGATGGCTGGGTTGATGGTGTATTTGGCGATATAGCGTTTAGCGCGGAAATTATCGGCACGGGTGTCATCGCCGAGGTGCCCGCGTTGCACTTTCATTTTGTGCGCGGTTTGCCACGTGCGCGAGACCACTTCACCCACGCGTCCCATGGCTTGCGAGTCTGAAGCGATCATTGAGAAGGCGCCGAGATCGTGGAGAATGTCTTCGGCGGCGATGGTTTCGCGGCGGATGCGCGACTCGGCAAAGGCGACGTCTTCGGCGATATTCGGGTCCAGGTGATGGCAAACCATCAGCATGTCCAGATGCTCGTCGACGGTATTGACGGTATAGGGTCGCGTCGGGTTGGTGGATGAAGGCAAGACATTCGCTTCACCCGCCGCCTTGATGATGTCGGGTGCGTGTCCGCCGCCCGCGCCTTCGGTGTGGTAGGTGTGAATGGTGCGGCCTTTGAACGCGGCCAGGGTGTGTTCCACAAAGCCCGACTCGTTCAGGGTGTCGGTGTGGATGGCAACTTGGACGTCACCAACCTCTGCCACGCTGAGGCAGTTGTCAATCGCGGCCGGTGTCGTGCCCCAATCCTCATGCAGCTTTAAGCCGATAGCGCCGGCGGCGAGTTGTTCTTCGAGTGCACCGGGCAGACTGGCGTTGCCCTTGCCGAGAAAGCCGAGATTCATCGGCAGGGCCTCTGCGGCTTGCAGCATTCGGTGAATATGCCAAGGGCCGGGTGTGCACGTGGTGGCGTTGGTGCCCGTGGCCGGGCCGGTGCCGCCGCCGAGCATGGTGGTCACGCCCGACATCAAGGCTTCATCGACCTGCTGCGGGCAGATAAAGTGGATATGCGCATCGATGCCGCCGGCGGTGAGGATCTGGCCTTCACCGGCAATGGCTTCGGTGCCGGGGCCAACGACGATGTTAACGCCCGCCTGGGTGTCCGGGTTGCCCGCTTTGCCGATGCCTCTGATGCGCCCGTCTTTGATCCCGATATCGGCCTTCACGATCCCCCAATGATCGAGGATCAGCGCGTTGGTGATGACAGTATCGACCACGTCTGCCGCATTGTTCTGCGCCTGGCCCATGCCATCGCGAATCACCTTGCCGCCGCCAAACTTGACTTCATCCCCGTAGACCGTGTGGTCCTGCTCAACTTCAATGAACAGCTCGGTATCGCCCAAACGCACCCGGTCGCCCGTGGTGGGGCCGTACATCTCGGCATAGGCTTGTCGTGTAATCGTGACCATGGCTCAATCCTCCAAGGGGCCCATGATGGCGCCCTGAAATCCGTAGACCGTGCGTGTCCCCGCGTAGGGTACCAGTGTGACTGTGCGCGTCTGGCCGGGTTCGAAGCGCACCGCCGTGCCGGCGGGAATGTCGAGGCGCAGGCCGCGCGCTTGTCCGCGATCAAACTGCAACGCCGGGTTGGTCTCAAAGAAATGATAGTGTGACCCCACTTGAACGGGGCGGTCACCGGTGTTGGCGACATTTAAGGTGGTGGCGTCACGGTCTGCGTTCAGTGTGATATCGCCGTCTTGAGTGATCACTTCGCCTGGAATCATCGCGCTTGCCCTCAGCTGATCGGGTTGTGAACGGTGACCAGCTTGGTCCCGTCGGGAAAGGTGGCTTCGACCTGGACTTCGTGCACCAAGGCGTCCACGCCGTCCATCACGTCGTCAATGCTGAGCAGCGTGCGACCATGCGCCATCAACTCGGCGACAGTGAGTCCATCGCGGGCGCCTTCCATAATCGCGGCGCTGATGTAGGCGACGGCCTCGGGGTAATTGAGTTTGAGTCCGCGCGCTTTGCGCCGTTCGGCCAGTAAGGCGGCAGTGAACAGCAGCAGCTTGTCTTTTTCTCGTGGGGTGAGTTCCATTAGGGTCTCCTCTAGGTGGACCAGATTCGCGGATGGCAGGCCTTGCGACCCAGCAACCGTGGCCGCAACCAGGCCCAGATAGCTGTCAGTACACGGTGGGTTTGTTCGGTGCTGTGGCACAGCAGTCGTGATACCAGGATGTCGTCGAGCAGCGTGTGTCCGATACCACCGCTGTCTATCGCTGACCAGTTTGACTGGATGGCCTCAAGCAGTGATGCGTCGGCGCCGGTGGCCACCAGGGTGGCATTGACGGGGTGCCCACGCAAACCGGCGAGTGCGTCGAGATCTGGTTCTGCCGCGACCTGCAGACGTTCCCACAGCAGGGGTTGGCCGTCGCGCAGCAGTTGCAGTTGCGCACGGAACTGCCCTTGATCAAACCGTTCGTGGTTTGCGGGTCTACCGAGGCAATGCACCTCCCAGCCAATAAAGCGCGCGCTGGCGTGCAGCTCAATGCGGGTGTCGCTCGCCACCACCGCGCCCGGGAAGACAATATTGTCTTGCGGCAACCATTCCAGCGTGGCCCCGGCATCGACGCGCAGCCGCTGGGTCTGGCGCGCGGTGTCGCCGTTTGAGCGATAGAACTTGG
>DOIU01000289.1 GCA_003511825.1 Gammaproteobacteria bacterium
ATCATACCTCACTGAGAAATGCATATTACAAGGCCCCGACTGTGCGCATGATGGGGCCGGGTAGAGACCTGACGGCCTTGCACAAAGATGGGCGCGAGTTTCCGGTGGAAATCGGGTTGAGTACTTTTGATGACAGCGCACAGCAGAAGAGGGTGTTGGTTTCACTGGTGGATATTACCGAGCGCAAGAAAATGGAGATGGAGATGCGCGAGATCAATACTAATCTGGAAGAATTCACCTACGTGGTCTCGCATGATTTGCGTTCACCGCTGCGTGGGATCAGTGATCTCATTCAGTGGATTGAGGAAGATATCGGGCCCGATCCACCGCCCGAGGTGACGCACAATATTGATCGCATCACTATTCGTGTCGATCGCATGGAAAGTTTAATCGACAACCTGCTCGCGTACGCACGCGCAGGTAGTGCCTGCCGCGATCTGAAACGGATTGATATGACCGAGCTGCTCCAAGAAGTCTGCGAGTTTGTGCAGATTCCCGAGCAATTTGAGGTGGAGGTGCACGTTGAGCCCGGCATGATGATCAGTGCGCGCACGCCACTGGAAACTGTGCTGAGAAACTTGATCAGCAATGCCATCAAACACCACGACCAAGCGTCAGGCAAGCTCGTTGTCACCAGTGTGATGGAGCACAATATGTGTCGTATTGCAGTCCGTGACAATGGACCCGGCATCCCGGGTAATATGCACGACCGAATTTTTCGCCTGTTCCAAACCGTGACGGCAAGCGAACGCCAGGGTACAGGGATTGGCTTATCCGTGAGCCGCCGTCTGGTGGAAACCCATGGCGGCAGAATCTCGGTTCAGGCCAATACGCCGGATCGAGGGTCGACGTTTTCTGTCTGGTGGCCGAGATTTGTGAGAAAAGACACGTATGATTAAGGACCTGACATTACTCCTCGTCGAAGACGACGACGTTGTGACCGAGTCTATCCAGCGGGCGTTCCAAAAAGCGGGTCTTAAGTCGTCGCTTGTGGTTGCGGAACACGGTCAGATTGCGCTCGACATTCTGCGCAACACGCATCCGGATCGCAGTATCCATAAACCCTATGTGGTGTTGTTGGATCTGAATATGCCGGTCATGAATGGATTTGAGTTTTTGGAGCAAATTCGGGAAGACCCAGCGCTTCGCGACACCGTCGTGTTTGTATTGACCACCTCCAATGTGGATAGCGATCGTACACGTGCCTATTACAACAATGTTGCCGGGTATATGGTGAAGTCGTCGGTGGGGCCGCAGTTTTCTAAGTTGGCAATGTTGTTAGACAGCTATCGGGACGCTGTAGAGCTGCCTGAGTAGTGACTTTTTTTGGGAGTGTGTGGAATGACAGAGGACAGTAAGGCCCTGAAGCTGCTCGTTGTGGATGACGATGATGTCGATCGCGAACGCATCCGACGCATGTTGCTGGCATCAGAAATAGACGCCATGATCGAAGAGGCGGCGTCGACGGAGCAGTCCTTAGATATCCTCAAACAAGGCGATATTGATTGTGTCATTGTTGATTATAGATTGGGGATGGAAGACGGCCTTGGCTTAATTGGAGAGATTCAGACGAACGTTTCTCGGCGCTGCGCGTTGGTGATGGTGACCGGTCTCGGAGATGAGGGCGTCGCTGCAAAGGCCATGCGGCTCGGGGCGCACGACTATCTGCCCAAAGATCATTTAAAATCGCCGCGCTTACTGCGGGCCATCTTGAGCGCCGTGCATCGTGTTGAGATGGAGAACAAGCTCCATGATATGGCGCATTATGACGCCTTGACGGGTCTCGCGAGCCGCGTGCTGTTGCTGGATCGTTTGCAACAGGTCATCACCCACAGTGCGCGCACCGACAGTGTCGCTGCCCTGGCATTCATCGATCTTGATAATTTTAAGCCGGTGAATGATACCTATGGACACGAGGCGGGTGACCAGGTGCTGGTTGAAGTGGCGACCCGACTCAAACGCATGTTGCGAGGCAGTGACACGATTGCACGGATCGGTGGTGATGAGTTTGTATTGTTGTTGATTGACCTTTTCGCCACGCATGAATGTGAGGCTTTATTGAATCGCGTGTTGTCGAGCCTGGTTGAACCGATCACCTTAGACAATAACCGCAGTGTGCGTATCTCCGCCAGTATTGGCGTCACCATTGTGAGTGATCAGGAGGTGGACGCAGATACCGTGCTGCGCCGCGCCGATCACACGATGTATAAAGCCAAAAACGGGGGCAAGAACAATATTTTGTTCTTTGATCCCGTTGAAGAAGAACAGCAGCAACGCCGAAGCAAAATGCAGCAAGCGGTGGATGTCGGGCTGCAGAAAAAGCAGTTTGAGCTGTATTTTCAGCCAAAAGTTGATTTGCGCTCAAAAGAACTGGTGGGTATGGAGGCATTGATTCGATGGAATCATCCTGATCAGGGGCTGCTCATTCCCAAACAGTTTTTCAGTGCCCTGGAGCATGCAAAACAGGGCAGCGCCATCGGCGAGTGGGTCTTGCGTGAAGTGTTGCGTCAACTCGATGTCTGGAATCAGGAGGGCTTGGGCCTCACAGCCAGTGTGAACATTTCGGCGACGCATTTGCAGCGTTCGGATTTCGTGGATCAGCTCAAGGGTATTCTTTCAGCGATGCCGAACGTGACGCCGGAATCGCTGGAGTTGGAGGTGCTGGAGACCGTTTCAATCGATGATATGGATTATTCGGTCAGTATCCTCAACCGTTGCATGGATCTTGGGGTCAGTATAGCCTTAGACGATTTTGGTACGGGCTACGCGTCCTTGAGCTACTTG
>DOIU01000399.1:0-2443 GCA_003511825.1 Gammaproteobacteria bacterium
CAGTAAAATTCTAATCGCGGTTATTAAGTGCTTCCTTAAGAAGCGGGAATAGCTCAGCGGTAGAGTACAACCTTGCCAAGGTTGGGGTCGCGAGTTCGAGTCTCGTTTCCCGCTCCAACAGATTTAAGCCTCGGCTCTGATACCGAGGCTTTTTTGTAAGGCTGCCAGGGACGCGCGGTAGCACCTACACGGGTTAATACAACCTTGGGCTGAGTGGCAGAATGGCTATGCAGCGGATTGCAAATCCGTGTATCTCGGTTCGACTCCGGGCTCAGCCTCCATCCCTTTATATGCCAAACCTGGATAAGGTTGCAGTGTGTGGTGATGCTCTGGTGGCAACGCTTTTTTGGCTTGATCCACGCTTGTGTTAGGGCTGGATTGATTCGATGCGGCCGTGGCGAAATTGGTAGACGCAAGGGACTTAAAATCCCTCGGTAGAAATACCGTGTCGGTTCGATTCCGACCGGCCGCACCACTCCTTTAAGAGACGTTCGATCTCGATGTGTTATTCCGTCTTGATAGGCTTGCTGAGATCAGTGAGCGCAGGCATTGCTTCGCATAGCGAAACTGCGTCAGCGAAAAATGGCGCGACCGAAAAGCATCGATCGCGCCGGTAGGCTTAGACGTTGATGTTAGTGTCAGCCTGGATATTGTCGTTGCCGCCATGTCCTGAGCTGGCCGCGTTGGCTTGCGCCTGGTTCTGGGTAACAGCTTGTGTGGCCGTGCCCATAGAGTTGGCAAGTCCGCCCATGCTTTCGAGTACGCCTGCGCCACCTGCTGCTACAGAGTTCAGGTCTTGCATAGAAGCGTTGCCCTGCATGCCTGTGTTGCCCTGAAAAATATCGCCACCTGATTTGTCTGACATTGTCTATCTCCAAGTAAAAGTGATGTTGAATTTTGAGGAAGATGCCGTCTGCCTCTGGTGAATATAGTGGCAGGGCTTGCCTCGACCTTCTGCGGCCCAGGCACGCTGTTTTTGTGAGGAATTCACGGCAAGATATGTCCCGCTAACACCCTGGTCACTCCGTTGCCATGGGCTGCACTGAGTCTCTCTGAGTCGCAGAATATCGTTGCGATGTGAAACGGGTAGCACGCATCGCTGACTCTGTTGGCGATAGAGGCGCGTGCTGATTCACGCGTATTCTTCGAGCTTACTGACAAAAATATCCCATGCTGAAAGGGCTTAGGCGATCTGAGTGGATGGGCTCTCATTTGTCATGTATAAGCTTAAGCTTATCAATTGCATCAAAATAATTAGCTTTTTGTCATGCATCCTATCCCCTATAGTTTTGTCATCCGGATCTGGCGAGCATTGCCAGAGCCTCATTTCCGCAGCGACTTCTGTGAGGAGAAGATTGATGGCAAAGAAATATGAAGCCGGGGTTAAGGAATACCGGCAAACCTACTGGCAGCCAGATTATGTGCCACTGGATTCCGATCTGTTGGCCTGCTTCAAAATCATTCCGCAGCCGGGTATCGACCGCGAAGAAGCGGCCGCCGCAGTCGCCGCAGAATCATCCACGGGTACCTGGACCACGGTGTGGACCGACCTCTTGACCGATATGGACTACTACCGCGGGCGTGCCTATTCCATTGAAGATGTGCCCGGTGACGACAGCGCCTTCTACGCCATGATCGCTTACCCCATCGATCTCTTTGAAGAAGGCTCCGTCGTCAACGTCTTTACCTCCTTGGTGGGTAATGTGTTCGGCTTTAAGGCCGTGCGCGCACTGCGCCTGGAAGACGTTCGGTTCCCCTTGGCCTATGTGAAAACCTGTAACGGGCCGCCGCACGGTATCCAGGTTGAGCGCGACCACATGAACAAGTATGGGCGTCCGTTGCTGGGTTGTACGATCAAGCCCAAGTTGGGACTGTCGGCAAAGAACTATGGTCGCGCGGTGTACGAGTGTTTGCGAGGCGGCTTGGATTTCACTAAGGATGACGAGAACATTAACTCCCAGCCTTTTATGCGCTGGCGTGATCGGTTTTTGTTTGTGCAAGATGCTATCGAAACCGCAGAAGCGCACACCGGCGAACGCAAGGGTCACTACTTGAACGTGACCGCACCGTCTCCTGAAGAAATGTATGAGCGCGCCGAATTCGCGAAAGAGCTTGGCTCACCCATCATCATGCATGATTACCTCACCGGCGGCTTTTGTGCCAATACCGGTCTCGCGCGCTGGTGTCGCAAGAACGGTATGTTGTTGCATATCCACCGTGCGATGCACGCCGTACTCGATCGCAACCCGAATCACGGCATCCACTTCCGCGTACTGGCCAAGGCGCTGCGTTTGTCCGGTGGTGATCATCTCCACACGGGTACCGTTGTTGGCAAGCTCGAAGGTGACCGCGAAGCGACGCTGGGTTGGATTGACCTGTTGCGTGAATCTTACATCCCTGAAGATCGCTCACGCGGCATTTTCTTTGATCAGGACTGGGGTTC
>DOIU01000399.1:2754-3072 GCA_003511825.1 Gammaproteobacteria bacterium
TCTTTGATCAGGACTGGGGTTCTATGCCGGGTGTCTTCGCGGTGGCCTCGGGCGGTATTCACGTGTGGCATATGCCGGCACTGGTCAGCATTTTTGGCGATGATTCCGTCTTGCAGTTTGGTGGCGGTACCTTGGGACACCCTTGGGGTAATGCTGCAGGTGCGGCGGCCAACCGTGTCGCTCTTGAAGCCTGTGTCGAGGCGCGCAATCGCGGCGTAGAACTGGAAAAGAACGGCAAAGAAATTTTGACCAAAGCCGCCCAGTCCAGTCCTGAATTGAAGATTGCGATGGAGACCTGGAAAGAAATCAAGTTTGAGT
>DOIU01000051.1 GCA_003511825.1 Gammaproteobacteria bacterium
ACCGCTCTGCGGTGGGACGAGGGAAGGTGAGTGCCGGATGCGTCCTCAGGCAAACCCGGCTAATATCCTGCCTCTTTATCTGTAGAGCGGAAAGCAGAAGGTACCAAGGCAACTTTACCATGGTTGGTCAAGCTGGTCAACTGTGTTTGGATGGCGTGTACCTTTCAGTATTCGTTCCCACGCTTGGAGCGTGGGAAACGAGAATCCGCAGAGCGGAAAGCAGAAGGTCCCACCGCAGAGCGGTGGGACGAGGGGGGCAACAGGGGGATAAAAAAATAAAAAATAAAAAAAAAGCTAAAGTTTTTACAACAACCTCCCGACAAGAGAAATAAGGGAGAAAATGGATTTTCCCCGGATCTGAAAAGAGATCAGTATTCGTTCCCACGCTGGAGCGTGGGAACGAGAAGCAGTAAATTATCAATAAAACAAGAGGAGGTGCAACAACAAAAAGTAAGGTTTTACAGCAGTAGGATTTTTAACAGGGCAAGGATGCCCTAACATGTCCCATACATAATATTCAAGGAGGAATATCATGGGTTTGACTATTAACACAAATGTAATGTCTCTCAACGCTCAACGAAACTTGGGCAACTCTCAGGATGCACTGGCAAAGTCAATGCAACGACTATCATCCGGTCTTCGCATCAACTCGGCAAAAGATGATGCTGCCGGACTGGCAATTTCAAACCGTATGACCTCGCAGATCACCGGTCTGAATCAGGCAGTAAGAAACTCTAACGATGGTATATCCCTTGCACAAACCGCTGAAGGTGCGTTGCAGGAAAGTACCAACATCCTTCAGCGTATGCGTGAGCTGGCGGTTCAAGCAGCCAACGGCACCAACAGCGCTGACGATCGCGACAATCTGAACGCAGAGTTCGTTGCACTGGATGCGGAAATTGGACGTATCGCCTCTGTCACGCAGTTCAACGGTAAAAAGATTCTCGGCACCTCAGCCGGTAGTTTTGCGTTTCAAGTTGGGGCAAACGTGGATGAGACCATGAAGATCACAACCTCGTCTATCGCGTCTACCGGAGAGACGATTGATGGCTCAACTGCATCGGGCGCCGAAGCGGCAATTACCGCCATCGACACCATGATTGACCAAGTGACTACTCAACGTGCTACCTACGGTGCAGCTCAAAGTCGATTTGCCAGTGCCATCAACAACCTGCAGATCGGCGTAGAAAACCAGTCAGCCGCTCGCGGCAGAATTGTCGATGCTGATTTCGCCGTTGAAACTGCAAACTTGACACGCGCCCAAATCCTGCAACAAGCAGGTACCGCAATGGTATCTCAAGCGAACTCTGCACCACAGACAGTCCTCAGTCTGCTCGGATAATAACGCTTGATAGCAGTACTTCAAACCGCCCAGAAATACGCTGGGCGGTTTGATTTTAAGTCATCCAAAAACCCGCTAATGCGATAAAAACACGGGTATTCGTACTAAAAACCGCTCACTGCCTTACAACTTCCCGAGTAACTGGGATCTCAATGTCCCCGATAACAATAATAATAAAGCGAGACCAACTGACTCATAGTTAGCCTACAGATCACCCCTCAAGCCTCTTGGGCTCCATAGCAATAATACGCCGCGTAATTCTCGTCTTGGACTAATTATTTGCACACCTGTGCCGATACATTTCCTGTGAGCAGAATTCACTATGTAATTCTTTCTATTTTGGCAAATACGCTCGCAACGTTAATACATGGATTTAACAAGGAAATCACCAAGGAGCCTAAACGATGGCACAAACAATCAACACTAATATTATGTCTTTGACTGCGCAGCGTAATCTGAGCCGGTCGCAAGGTACAATGGCTACTGCCATTGAGCGACTGTCTTCAGGTTTGCGCGTCAACAGCGCTCGCGACGACGCCGCAGGTCTCGCGATTGCTGAGCGTATGAACGCCCAAGTTAAAGGCATGAGCGTTGCGATCCGTAACGCAAACGACGGTATCTCTTTGGCACAGACTGCTGAAGGTGGTTTGAACGAAGTGGGCAACATGCTGCAACGTATGCGTGAATTGGCCGTTCAATCTGCCAACGGCACGAACAGCTCAAGCGACCGAACCAACCTCCAGTTAGAGTTCTCTGCACTGAACAGCGAAATTACGCGAATTGCTGAAGTCACGCAGTTCAATGGCCTGAAAGTACTCGGCTCCGATGCCGGTAACTTTGAGTTCCAGGTCGGTGCAAACTCTGGCGAAGTCATGTCAATTGCCACAACCTCTATTGCCTCGCTGAGTGCCTCAATCGGTGGATCAACGGCTTCTTCTGCCAACGCAGCAATCACTGCCATTGACACCATGATTGACTCGATCACGTCAGCACGTGCAACTTACGGTGCGGCACAAAGCCGTTTCAACAGTGCGATTAACAACCTGCAAATTGGTATCGAGAACCAGGCCGCTGCGCGTGGTCGAATTGTCGATGCTGACTTTGCTGTTGAAACTGCAAACTTGACCCGCGCGCAGATTCTGCAGCAAGCGGGTACTGCGATGGTATCGCAGGCCAACCATGCGCCACAGAACGTGCTCAGCCTGCTTGGTTAAACTAAAGCCCAAGCACTTCCCCGGGCAGCATAATGCCCGGGGTATTTCGCCCAGCGGATGGGGGGATAACGATGTCGAATCTGGATTCAATTGGGGTCGTCCAAAACATCAGAAGCGTGGAAACCTCAACGTTTCGCGGCCATCGCGATCGCGAAAACCTGCCACAGCACGCAGTTAAGCAAGGCGCGCAAGCCGAAACACCATCAACGTCTGAAGGCTCTGCTGTTGACAGGGAAGTGCTCGAAGAGTATGTCGCAGAACTGAATGAAATAGGCAACTCAAAACCGCCGCATTTGCATTTTGAAATCGACGACGACACTGGGCAAACCATTATTAAAATGACTCACCGCGACTCAGGAGAACTGGTCAGACAAATTCCCAGTGAAGAGTTTCTGCGCATTGCCAAGATGGTCAAAAACAGCGAAGCACTGAATGACCGGCCAGGGCAATGGGTTGAGCTGGAAGTCTGACCCCGTGTACCTAGCGTGACTGTCTAGATAGACTGCAACAAGGACGAATTTTATGCCTGCGATCACCTCTGCCGGCGTGGGCTCCGGCATCGATATCGAATCTCTGCTCACGAATCTTATGGAAGTCGAGCGCGCTCCGCTCAACGCCATGAATCAACGCAAGAGCGCAATCAGCGTGCAGATCAGCGCATACGGGCAACTCAAGAGTAATATGTCCGCGTTGGAAGATATCGTCGAAAAGCTCGGAGACAGCACCAAATTCGGCGACTACGTCGCTACGTCATCTGATGAAGAGGTTTTCACAGCAACGACAACCACAGGCGCTATCGCTGAACAACATGACATTGAAGTCTTGAGCTTGGCGCAAAACCACCGAATGACCTCTGCATCATTCGCAGACAGCGCCACAGAAGTCGGCACCGGCAGTTACGCGTTCTCTTCAGGCGACGAGAGCTTTAGCGTCACCATCGACACCGCAAACAACTCGCTCAAGGGACTGCGTGACGCGATCAACGATTCGGCTGACAATACAAGTATTAGCGCCAGTATCATCAACGTTGACGGTGGTAGCCGTCTTGTACTGACCGCCAAAGAGGGCGGCACGGCAAACACCATCACGGCGCCAGCCATGTTCTCGGATCTCACCACGGCCACAGATGCCACCTTTGAGATTGACGGATTCATGACGACAAGTTCGTCCAACACGGTCGCGGACGTCATCCCTGGCGTCACGCTTCAACTCAAATCCGTGGGAGAAGCCAGTGTTGCCACTGAGCGTGATGTTGAAACGATTAAAGAAAATCTCGACGAATTCGTCGCAGCCTACAACACGCTGAGCACCAGTATATCAGCACTGTCTGAAGGCACACTCAGCGGCGACTCGCTTGGGCGCGGCTTCCTGAACAAAATCCGTCAGGAGTTTTTCTCCGAGATCGCACTGGACAACGGTGATACCTTAACGGCTTTCGATCTGGGTTTAACTTTTGATAAAGAAGGCACACTGTCTATCGACTCAGACACCTTTGAAGAAATGACCACCGAAAACCTGGAGTCATTCATCAACGCATTTACTGATATCGAGTCTGGACTGTCCACAAAACTTGAAGACACACTATCCGTTTATACGCAAGCGGGTGGCTTTATTGATAACCGAACCGACGGACTCGACTCACGTTCTGACTCCATTGACACGCAAATCGAACGCTTAGAAGTCAGGCTCGAAAGCATTGAGGCGAGGTACCGCCGACAGTTTACAGTCATGGACCAAATGGTGGCTCAGCTCCAGGCGGGCAGTGATTACCTGAACAGCCAACTCTCTTCTTTAGATAACTAACACAAGGATAACGATGAACGCATACTCCGGTGCGCAGGCTTACCAGCAAGTAGGCCGTTTTAGTGCAATTGAAGGCGCTACACCCTATCAACTTGTTTGCATGTTAATGCAAGGCGCTATCGATAAGATTGCTATTGCCAGAGGCATGATGGAGCGGCATGACTATGCAGGCAAGGGTGAGGCGTTGGGAAAGACCATTGCAATCATTGTTGAGCTGAAATCCAGCCTTGATCATGAGAAAGGTGGCGAGATCGCCCAAAACCTGGAAGATCTATACGATTACATGTGCCGAGTTCTTGTCGCAGCCAGTGCCGACAATGACACTGCGCGACTCGACGAGGTATCTGACCTGCTGGGCGGATTGCTCGATACCTGGAACCAAATCCCCGAAGACGTGCGCACCTGAATACGCCTGCGTCCGAGATACTCAACCATGACCGATCAACAACACCAGCAATCACCACTCTTGGGATTACACGCGCTGCTATCTGCGATGCGCACCCATGCGGCATCGGGTGAATGGCAGCATGTCGCCAGCGCAGAGCAAGAGAAACATAGCCTGATAGCATGCCTAAGCCAACTTCAGACACCGTTGAGCGTCGAACAAACACAGCTCGTAGCAAGCATTCGCGCACTTGACCGAGAAATACTGGACTTGGCCACCGCCGCGAGACAACACGCCGCACAGGCCTTGCGCGGTTTGTCACAGCAACAAGCTGTTAGCCAAACCTATTTAGCTAACCAAGCATATTGAGCACCCCGCCTTGGTGTGCACACGCACGCCAAGGCGGGATGAGCCCCTCTCTGAGCAGCGCTTGCCATTCACTGCGAATTGCCTCTCAGGCAGCCTCAACAACCACCGCCAATTTGGCATTATGCCAACGAGTAGACAGCGACATTCTCGTCAGCAGCCGATAGTCATTACACGAACGCTGGTATGACATAATAACGATAATAGAAGGAAAGCGCTGTGCTCAGCCCGCAAACGCCTGCAAGCACTGTTCAAGATACAGACCCGCTCATTACAAACACCTTGACCGCATTGGCCCAAGGCTTTGTGCCCGCCTTTCGGGATTTGAGTAACGGCGAAACTCATATCTCAACCCTCAGCAACGGCGAGTATCTCGACTACCACACGATGGATAATCTGCCCATAGAATGGGTAGAAAGTTGGGATGATGAGGGGTATGCCGTGGCACTTAAGCCCACCATCGTCGCTGGATACATTCGCTATAGCGAGTTCTACTCGCTACTGGATATTGCAAACCCGCGTCTAGATGGCTGACACCGCTCAAGACGCTGAATCACGCCTGAGCTCTTCAATCTGCCGACGATGCACATGCTTGATCAGCGCTTCTCGGTCTTCTTCGTGAACACAGACGAACTCACCTGAAACAGCGTAGCTGCCATCATTCTGAGGCTCTACGCGTACCAGCTTCATAATCATCAATATTCGAATCTGCTGTGGAAACAGCACCAGCGTTGTTTCCACATGGCTGCCGACATCCAAAACTTTAGGGTAAGTAAACCGCACGCCAACCGCAGACAGTTCAACCTGCTGACGATGCAGCGCCTCAGCAGCCTCTGCGCAGCCGCCGATATGGCTGGACAATACCTCAAGCTGCTGCTCAAGAAACTTAAGATAAGCGGCGATCTCAGGATATCGATGCTCAATAAGACGCATTTCCGGCAGGTATTTCTCTGCCCCGTATTTCAAACGGGACAACAAACCGAAATCCATACGGCGCTGATCGAAATGCGCCAGGGTATGTTCAAGCTGTGCTGACTCGATGGGCTTCAGTGTTAACGCAATTTCATCCATGAGCCGGAAGGCTTCTCGGCGATTGTCGTCAGAAGTCATTGCTCCGCTCCCTCTTCACTTTGGGTATCGCCCTCTGCATCGCCGTCAGTGTCAGGCTTTTTCTGCGGCTTTAGCTCATTGAGTTCATACGCCTCGGTGGGGTACTGTTCATAGTTCACAATGATCTCAACGCGGCGGTTACGCGCCCGGTTGTCGGAGGAATCATTGTCTGCGATGGGCCGAGTATCGGCGTAGGCGCGGATCTCCATCCGACCGGGATCTGTTTTGCGAACCTCGGCCATGTAGTGAACGACATTCGCCGCGCGCGCAGCTGATAAGACCCAATTTGATGGAAAAACATTGGTCGAGATAGGCACGTTGTCCGTGTGACCGGCGACCACAATACGCCCTTCTGCCTCGTCAAGGACCGCTGCTATTTTGTCCAGAATCGGGTGAAACGCGCGTTGCAACCTTGCACTGCCACTCTGAAATGAATCGTTCTCACGTACCCGGACACGCACGGAATCAGTTTCCATGACTAAGTCAAGCATGCCGGCGCGAATTTCGTTTTGCAGAGATTGAACCATCACCTTGGCCAGCGCCTGCACTTCTTGTCGGATGGTGGCGTTAACATTGATGAGGGAATTCCTGAAATCCTGAACCGTAAACTGGTTGATCACCTTAATCGGTGTCGGTTCAGGTCGACCGGGGGTGAATTCTCGCGCAATAATACTGGTGCCCTTGGGCACGTCGTCTGCCTTGATTTGCTTTTGTATACCAAACGCAAACTTCATCGAACCAGCTACTTGCTTGTATTTTTGCGCATCTATTTCAGAGAATGACAACAACAAAACAAAGAAGCACATCAGCAGCGACATCAAATCCGCAAACGTTGCCATCCACGCCGGCGCGCCTGCTTCACATTCTTCGCATTCGCATTCTTCAGACATCCTGTATCACTCCGCCGCTCAGTCTTTCTTATTCAGCATGGCTTCGCGCTGCTTTTCAGGGAGATAGGTGGTCAGCAGCTGCTGTAATACGCGAGGGTTGGTCCCCTCTTGAATACCGGAAATGGATTCGAGGATGAGTAACTTGTTCAAGCGTTCGGTCGCGCTGACCGCTTTCAGTTTTGCCGCTATCGGCAAAGCGATTGCGTTAGCAATGATTGCCCCATAGAGCGTGGTCAACAAGGCAACCGCCATCGCAGGACCAATGGACTTGGGGTCGTCCATATTAGAAAGCATTTGTACGAGACCAATGAGCGTCCCAATCATACCCATTGCCGGAGACGCCTCAGCGACTGACTTAAACATCGTCACCCCGGTATTCTGACGGTCCAGTTCAAGATTGATATCTTTTGACAGCATCTTCGTCACCACCTCGGGTGAATGGCCGTCAATACACAGTTTGATACCAGTATCCAGAAAGGGGTCACCAATCTCACGGCTCTCCAGCGCCAAGATACCTTCTTTACGCGCGGTGTCTGCCAGATCAATGGCTTCTTCGATCAATGCTTCGGGGTTGGTGGACTTGTGCATAAATGCACGCAATGCGACCTTAAATGACCCCAGGAACTGCCCCAGCGAAATCTGGCACAGCGTCACCATCATCGTACCACCGATGACGACCACCAGACTGGGAATGTTGACAAACGTGCCAACACTACCACCTAGGAAAATCGCTGAAACGATTACGGCAAGGCCACCAAATAATCCGACAATCGTGGCTATATCCACACGGGACTCCCTTTATTATTCCCTTAACGACAAATTCCTTAGCTGGGTTTTGCAAAGCGTCCCCCGGTTAGACGCCATACTTGAGCAATTCCCAAACGGTCTTACAAAATCTACAAAAGCAGTTTACAAGCCAGACTTGTCACAACATGCTTGTCGTACTGTCCAGCCTGGTGTTAACGTGGTTCCGCGACAGTGTCTTGGACACCATGGATGGCCACCAGCAATTCAGCCTCACTCTTAATCAGGCCAAAATTATCCGCGATATGATCCGCCGACGCACCCGATTTGGCGGCATTAATCGCTTGCAAATAGGCATCCGACGCATCTTGATACAAGCCTTTCAATGCCAAATCTGTTTGCAAGCGACGATATTCCTCACCGAACTGTTCCGTGCGTGCAACCAGCGATTGAATCGCTTCGCGCAGTCCTTGATTATGAGCGTCAACAGCGCGCAAATTCTTTCGCAACAAACTGTTACTCCGCATCAATACGAAAACCATCAGCACGAGTAAACAGGACACGATCGCCCCGAGACCCATGAATATGAGGGTTGGGTTTTCCATCACCGTTGTTATTAAGTCGTTCGGAAACAAGTTGCTTTTATCCTGGCTGTACTGGCTTGTTCTAACACTTAGCGTTGTGCTCGCTGAGGTTATTTTCCCGCAGCATTACTGTTAGTTCCGTTAAATGTTCACTACGTCTGTTAACAAAGCACAGATTGTGCCCTGTCTGTAATAGCATCGCTCAATGCCACAGAGAAGACGCGTCCTGACGCGCCTGTAACATCGAAAACAATATGCGATCGTCTTTGCTCTCAACTACCGTCTTGTTGAGATGCATCGCCTTGGAAACGAGTACGGCCGCATCGGCGCGATGAATATCACTCGCGATGTTTTGACCATCAGTCCAACTCGTCAAGGGGATGTCATGACGTAAGAGGCTGGTCAACACATCACCCAGATGCACCGCTTCATCAAGCTTCGTGAGAATGACACCATCAATCTCAGTGCCTGACAAGCTGTCAAGAATCCGTTCCATCGCTGAGCGTTGCATCGTCGCGGCGAGAATCAGGTAGTGATGAATATTCTCAAGCCCACTGTCCATACCGATCAACTGACGCGGATTGCGAAGATCTGCCTGCACCATGCCTGCGCTATCGAGCAACACAATCTTTTTGCTGCCCAGCACACTGAGTACATTGCCCAGCTCCGCGCTGTGACGAACACGTACGACCGAAACACCGAGCAGCTTGGCAAAGGTCTGCAACTGCTCGTAGGCGCCCACACGCCCATTATCTGCACACACCATGACCAAATCACGCGGATCGTGGTTGCGTAAGAACTGTGCAGCGAGCTTGGCTATGGAGGTGGTCTTACCCGCGCCGGTCGGCCCATGCAACACCACAATACCACCGCGTTCGATGGCATCGTGTTCACTGATATGAATGCTGTCTTTCAGCGCCATCAGTACCTTGCGAGATGCAGTTTCCAGGTCATCGCTGATTTCTGTTGCCGAGATCAGCTGGGTAATGCGCTCAACGCCCAAGCCAATCTGCGTCAGTTTTTCAAACAGCTCCGCTCTGGCGGGGCTTTGCTGCCCCCACTGCCCCGCCTGAAAAGCGGCTAACTGGGTATCGAGCATCGTGCGCAGATTGTTTAGCTCGTTGCGCATGTCTTTTATGGTGGTATTGTCAGCGGCATCGGCGAGGGTCGATGCGAAATCCGATGCTGGCGGTGTTGCCGACTGGGGCTGCGCAGGCGGCGGGTTGTCCGCGGTCACCTCGGCCAGCTGCTCTGTCGCGACCGGCGCAGAAACGGCTGCCTCACTGTCAGCGGGCATCGCTGCCGCACGTTGGATCGCGGTTTCGTCGTAATCAGCGGTTGCGATCACCTCGACACCGTTTTCCGTTTTGCGATTGCTCACGATAATCGCGTCGGGCCCAATGTCTTCTCTGACCAGCTTCAGGGCGCTGTGATTGTCTTTGGCAAAAAAACGTTTCAGTTGCATTGTCCATTCCTTCCTCAGCTTGCTTGCGCCATCGCTTGCGGCGCAACATCATTGCCAATATTGGCGATGACCTTCAGCTGCTTATTGTCCGATATTTCATTGTATGCAAGCACTTTCAAGGCCGGCACCGTGTTTTTCATCAATCGCGCTAACCAGGGGCGCAAAACGGGATTCACCAACAATACAGCCGGCTTACCGTCGACTTCCTGACGCTGAGTGCTTTCGGCCAGAGATCGGTAGAATCTTTCTGCCAACCCTGGCTCCATACCCAAACCGCCGTCGCCCCCCGCCTGCAAGGATTTCAACCATATCTGTTCAAGCTCGGGATCTAACGTGATGACGCTGAGTTCGTCTTCCAAACCGTTAATCTGTCGGGTAATCATCCGGCGTAGCGCCACCCTCACCTGCGCCGTGAGCGATTCGGCATCCGACTGTTCACTACCATTTTCAGCGAGCGTCTCTGCAATCGTGCGCATGTCTCGGATGGGAATGCCTTCGCTCAATAGGTTTTGTAGTACTTTGACGACCACGGGCATGCCGAGTGTTTTTGGCACCAGGCCATCCACCAACTTGGGAGCACTGCGCGCCAGATTATCGAGCAGCTGCTGTACCTCTTCGTGGCCCAGCAGATCACCTGCATTCTCCTGCAAGATTTTACTCAGGTGCGTCGCGACAACCGTACTGGCATCCACGACGGTGTAGCCCAGCGATTGCGCATAATCGCGCTGTCCGGGTTCGATCCAATAGGCATCCATCTGGAACGCCGGGTCTTTTACGCGTACGCCTGTCAATGCCCCAAACACTGTCCCCGGATCAATCGCGAGTTCTTTGTCAGGATAGATTTCCGCCTCACCTTCGGCGACACCCAGTAAGGTGATGCGATAAGCCGATGGCGCAAGGTCCAGATTATCGCGGATATGCACAGGGTGGATCAGAAATCCCAGTTCCTCAGTGAGCTTGCGACGCACGCCTTTGATGCGATCGGGTAACTTACCACCCTGCTTCGCATCGACCAGAGGAATCAAGCGGTAGCCGACTTCCAGCCCCAGAATATCAGCGGTCTGCACGTCATCCCAGCTGAGATCTTTGCTCTCTGCTTGTATTTGATCATCTTCGCTGATCTCGCTCTCAGTCTCTTCTTGCGCCGGGCGTTGCTGGAGATACCAGGCCGAACCGCCCAAGGCTGCTGCTAACAACAAGAACACCAGGTTTGGCATACCAGGAATCAAGCCCAACATACCGATAATCGTCGCACTGATCATCAGGGCGCGCGGATCACCAAATATCTGCTTGCCGATTTGCTCGCCCATATCGCCGGCTTTCGAAACGCGCGTGACGATTACCGCGGTCGCCATGGACAGTAACAGCGAAGGGATTTGTGCGACAAGACCGTCACCGATGGTCAGCAGCGTATAGTTAGTGGCGGCTTGCGATGCTGACAGGTCATGTTGCCCAACCCCAATCGCAAACCCACCTAGAATGTTGATGAACAAGATGAGCAAGCCGGCAATCGCGTCACCCCGTACGAACTTACTGGCACCGTCCATGGAACCGTAGAAGTCAGCCTCCTGAGAAACTTCCTGACGGCGTTTGCTGGCTTCTTCCTGATCCAAAATGCCCGCATTCAGATCAGCGTCGATCGCCATCTGCTTACCCGGCATCGCGTCCAGGATAAAGCGCGCGCTCACTTCGGATACGCGCCCAGCACCTTTGGTAACCACGACAAAATTGATAATGACAAGAATCGCAAAGACAACCAAACCGACCGCATAGTTGCCACCGATAACAAAGTCACCGAAGGATTCAATCACTTCTCCCGCAGCAGCCGTCCCGGTGTGCCCTTCGAGTAAGACCACGCGCGTAGAGGCAATGTTGAGCGACAAGCGCAACATCGTCGCCACCAACAAGACCGTGGGAAACGAAGAAAACTCGAGCGGCCGCAGTGCGTACACCGTGACCAGCAGGACGATGAGCGACAATACAATGTTGAAAGTAAAGAGCAGATCCAGGCCAAATGCTGGAATCGGCAGGATCATCATGGCTAACATCATGATGACCAACAACGGCGCTCCCAGGCCGTTGACGCTCAATCCTTTTATGAATCCACCGACGTTATTGTTTTCCATGTCTTAGGGACTACAGCCTATATGTTTTTCAAAAACTCTTCAGGTACCGGTAGGTCCTGAGGCTCCTGTGGACGTAGCATTTCGCCCTGCGCATGTTGTTTGAGCTGATAGATGTACGCCAGCACTTGCGCAACGGCCAAATACAAACCTTCGGGAATTTCCCGATTCAATTCGGTATGCTGATACAAAGCACGTGCCAGCGGTGGTGCCCGGTAAATAGGCACATCATGCTCCTTGGCAATTTCACGTATTTTCAAGGCCATATGGTCAACACCTTTGGCCACTAAGACCGGTGCCCCACTGCCTGTTTGATCGTATTTTAAGGCCACCGAGAAGTGTGTGGGGTTAACGATAATGACGTCCGCATCCGGTACGGCGACCAGCATTTTTCGATTGGCCACTTCCATTTGCGCGCTGCGAATGCGAGATTTGAGCTCGGGGTTGCCGTTGGTTTCTTTATTTTCTTCCTTGATTTCTTGCTTTGTCATGCGCAATTTACGGATGTGGCTCCACTTCTGGTATGGCACATCAACCGCTGCTACAAGGATTAGGGCGACCGACAACACCAAAAACACCGTACTCAAGAGATCCATACCCGATGCCACACCCTCGAGCAAAGACGCCTGCCCCAGCGTGAGGAAACGGTCAACCAGCATTTCAACCAGAACGTAAGCCACGCCGCCAATCAAGAAGAATTTGGCCAGGGCTTTGAGAAGCTCGACCAGTCCTTGCAACCCAAACATACGCTTGAATCCTGACATTGGGTTGAGCTTACTGAATTTGGGTGCCAACGCTTTGGCACTGAAACTGATCCCTCCCATCACTGCCGGACCAATAAATACCGCGATAAAGGTCACCAGAAAAAAAGGCGCCAGTAGCTTCAGCGCAGACAAGACATTCAAGCCCAACGCTTCAAGGACGGCAGATTTGTCAAACACTTGGTGGCGATCAAGCCGCAGATCGTGCGCGATCAACAGACGCATTTGCTCCGCCATGGTGTCGCCAAACGCCATCATCGCCGCAACGGATGCCAACAGCATGATGACCGTGTTGAGTTCACGCGAACGCGGAATCTGGCCTTTGCCGCGCGCTTCGCGCAGCCGTTTCTCCGTCGGTTGTTCGGTACGATCTTGACCGGTATCTTGCTCTGCCATATTACGGCTCCCCTCGCACGATTTGCCCCATGACCGAATAAGTCTCGATCAACAGTTTTTCAAAATTGGGGAGGAAGACGGGCAACGTCAGCGCCAAGACCAAGAAACCGATCGTCATGGTCGCAGGGAAACCGACGGAAAAAACGTTAAACTGCGGCGCCGCTCTTGTCATAATGCCCATGATCATATTGACCGTCAGCATGGCAATAATAGCCGGCAAGGCAATTTTAAGTGCTCCAACGAACATCACTTTAGACCAACTCAGCAATTGCCAAATGAGCTCGGTATGAAATCCCGCGCTGATCGGTAAATACACAAAGCTGTCCGCCATCATCTGCAAAACGGCATGATGTCCGTTCAGTGCCAGAAACAGCAATGTCGCCATAATCTGATAAAACTGCCCAACAACCGGAATCTGCACACCGTTTTGCGGGTCCGTCATAAGCGCAAAGCCCAATCCCATTGAAATGGCAATGCTCTCAGCGCCCATGACAATGGCATTGAACACAAGCAGCAACATAAAGCCCATCAAGATGCCGATAAGCACCTGTGCAAACACCAAGAAAATACCGGCGCTGCTCAAGGGGTCAACGGCGGGAATGTCACCCACAATCGGCATCACAGCAAAGGTAATAAATGCAGCCAGCGCCATACGAACGCGTGCGGGGACCTGGGTAGCACCGAGCACCGGCATCACACTGAACAGCGCTGCAACCCGGAACAGCGGCCACATAAAGCTGCCCACCCAAGCAGTGACTTCAGAGATGCTGAGGGTCAGAGTTTGCATCACCCACCAATGATGAGTGGGATAAGATCAGTGATTAGACGTCGGGTGTAGTCAATCATGGTGGTCAGGATCCAGGGACCTGCAGCAAACAGCACCAGTACCACGGCCAGCAACTTGGGAATAAAGCTCAAGGTCATCTCATTGACCTGCGTCGCCGCCTGAAACATACCCACTAACAAGCCCACCGCAAGCGCTGACATCAATATCGGCGCAGCAACTAACACTGTCACTGTCAAGGCGCCTTGGCCTAAAGAAATTACCGCGTCTGGCGTCATGCCCGCACTCCATAACACGCGTTCACACCGCAAACTGCTGGGCAAACGCTAACTGAGATAAAAACTGCCCGCTAAGGTACCCAACACGAGCGTCCAACCGTCCACCAATACAAACAGCATCAACTTAAAAGGCAGGGAAATAATCAATGGCGAGAGCATCATCATACCCATTGACATCAAGACACTCGCGACAACGAGGTCAATGATCAAAAAGGGTATGAACAACATAAACCCAATCTGGAAGGCAGTTTTGAGCTCACTGGTAACAAAAGCCGGAATCAATACAAAAAAATCGACGTCGCTATGACTATCCAGCTCATCACTGCCCGACAGATTGAGAAAGAGCTTCAAGTCATCTTCCCGGGTCTGCAGTAGCATAAAGTCAGTGAGTGGTTCAGACGCCTTCTGCAGCGCCTCGGTCACAGAGAGTTCTTCATCCAGATAAGGCCCAATCGCCGAGTCATAGACTTTCTCAAACACCGGCTGCATGACGAAAATGGTCAAAAACAAGGACAAGCCTAAGAGGATCTGATTCGACGGTGTTTGCGCCGTGCCAATCGCAGTCCGCAAAATTCCCAGCACAATCGTGATACGCGTAAAAGATGTCATCATCAACAAAAACGCGGGTAGCAGCGTCAATGCCGTCATGAGCACCAACGCCTGCAAGCTCAAACTCCAGGTCTGTTCGCCGTTTTCACCTGGCTTAACCGTCACAGCAGCGAAGCCCGCTTCTGCCAAGGCTGAACCCATGGGTGCGAACAGTAGGATAATCCCTATCCAAAAGCGCGCGCTGTTCATGTGTCTTTCCGGGGTGAAAATGCTTTTTTAAAGACATCACCAAAATTCGGGGCTGGCGAAGGGTTGTCTTCCGCCAAGGGCGCTTCCAAAGTATGCAAGTTCTGGATCGACTGGGTCGTCACGCCAAGGAGCAACTGTTGTTCTCCTACCTGTACCAGCACAAGCTTCTCACGATTGCCAACTGCGGTACTGCCCAGCACTTGGATCGATTGTGTGCTCATGGGCAAACGATGCACACGCTTGACCAACCACGCCAGTGCAAAGAAAACACCGAGCACAACGCACATCGCCACTACAAGCTTCAAGAAATAATCTGGCGACACACCTTGTGAAAGATCGGCAGGAGCGTCGGTCGCCCAGGCGCTCGCGACAGGCGCCAGCGTTAGGCTTATCGCTTGTACGATCCACAAACTCATGGTTTTTTTCACCACCACGCTCTCACCGTTTATCGAATACGCTTCACGCGTTCCTTCGCACTGACAACGTCTGTCAGCCGCACTCCAAACTTGTCACCAATGACCACGGCTTCGCCATGCGCCACCAAGGTGCCATTCACCAGGACATCCATGGGTTCATCTGCCATGCGCTGCAGCTCAACAACGGAGCCGCTATTCAGCTGAAGTAATTCTTGGATGCTCATGCGCGTGCGGCCAAGCTCCATGGACAGGGTGACCGGGATGTCCATGACCAACTCGAGATTCTGACTGTCAGCACCTTGAGGGGCCGTATCTGCCAGAGTCTCCTGCAAAGCGCCGTTTGCGTCACTGCTGTTGTTTGGATCCGTCATATCAGTGGCTACCGTTGTATCATTCATGGGTTAACATTGCCTTTTCAGATTATTGTATTATGCGTTTACGTTCGTGCCACTTACGCACGCTGGCTGACACCATGCCATTGGAAACCCCGACGCTTGCTTCAAACAACGGGATGCCCTCAGACGAGAAGTTGACCGTTTGTACTTTACCGAGAGGAATAAAGTCCCCGACCTTGAGATTCATTAGCTGCCTAACACTGATCTTTGACTCTGCGAAAACGCCTTCAATGTCAGTATCACATGCCATGATCTGTTCAGTGAATTCACGCTGCCATTGTCGATTGCGTTCGCTCATCTTCTGCAAGTCGTTGGTGAGCTCTGCCCGCAGTGGTTCCAGCACCGAGTAAGGAATCATCACGTGCACATCGCCTTTGCCAGCCTTGAGCTCAACCTCATATTTGGTGCAAACCACTACTGCTGAGGGATGCGCCGGACTTGTAAATTCAGAGAATGTCAGCATGGTTTCATGCTCAGGTTTAAGGCAGGCAATGGGCTCCCAAGACTCCATCATGGCGTCGAACAGATTGTGCCGAATGCGGTCACTGATCCGCAGTTCTGTCGGCGTGAACTGTCGCTGCCCCAGCGGCTCCTTCAAACCATCAACGCCACCAAAAAAAGAATCCACCAGCATAAAAACCAGATCGCCATCCAGAATACAAATACCGCTACCGTTTAAGGGGTTCAGCCGAAAGCGACTGATACTGACCGATGCCGGCAAGCTGTCCGCGTAAGATTCATATTTCTCAAAGGTTGTTTCTTTGAGGGTGACCGCAATGGCTTGATGAAACTGCGCACTCAATCGCGTCGCCAAGGCGTGCCCAATCTTTTCGTTGATGACATCCAACACAGGCAAGCGCGAATTGAGTTTGTGCGAAGGGTGCGCAAAATCGTACGGCAAAATCGCATTACGGTCAGTTGGCGTCGGCTCGCCCTCTATCGCCTCGGGTTCAGCAGACTCTGCCGCGAGATCACTCTCTTCAGCATCATCTTCACCCTCAGCCGCGATGTCTTCAGCTTCGTCGGCGGGTGTTTCAGCGGCATCTGTCTCTGTGACCTCATCCGGCACGTCGCTGCCGGTAGCCGCTGTATCTTCGGTGTTTTCTTCGTCGCTCATCGCCGTCTACTGCACAACAAAACGGGTAAAAAAAACGTCAGTAATCACGGGAGCGCCATAGTGCTTTTTCACAACCTCTTGTACGGTGTCGAGCGTGTTTTGTCGCAGCTCCGTTTTGCCATCAGCTGTCGAGATATACTCAGCATCTTGGTTGCCAAACAACATCAACAAGTCATTACGCAATTCCGGATCGTGTTTTTCCAGTATCTCAATGACGGCCTCATCCGTCGTCGACAACGACACCTCAGCCATAAAGAAACGCGAGCGGGACTTACCGCCAAAGTTCACGACAAACTCGGGGTCAAGCTCGTAATAGTGTGTTTCTGCCATAGGCACCGGGGCGACTTGAACAACCCCGTCGGCGCCAACCGGCGCGACAGCAGGCTCAGAGCCGCCCGTTAAGAAGAGCGTCGCGCCAACCGATGCACCGACAAGCACCAGAGCGCCACCCGCTATCATGATGATTTTTTTCATAGAACAACGTCCCTATTGGTAGTGAAACCTGAGCCTCGGATTAACGGTATCCTGCGGTAATAACCCGGGCACAACACAGTATCATGCAGGCATAATATTCAGTATTTATGCCAAAGGACGGAGGGGATCAGGGAAAAAAAGCGAGGGCCTGGGGCGGCCTCTCGCTCAGGCAAATGTGTCGAGCAACCCTCGCTGGATGACGACACGCTCACTCACTGGAGCAACCTCTTGCGTATCCGAGCCGGTGCTAGATAGATAATAACCGTTATTTTCGGGGGTACCATTGCGTTCATCCATACCCCGCGGATCTCTGCCCGATTGGCCAGAGTCGCCGACATTGACATCAACATCGGAGAAACCGAGTGCTGAAAACTGTTCACGCAACCGCGGTAAAGAGGCCTCTAAGGCATCACGCGTCATGGGATTGGCCGCAGCCAGCGTGACACTCAGGCGATCTGACTGTACCGACACCTGCACGCTCATGGAACCGAGTTCTTCCGGCTTCATGTGAATACGCGCCGTGCTGACGTTTTCCTTGAGCATAAACGCAACGTTACTGCCCATGCGTTGATCCCAGTCAGGCGCTTTCAGGGAGAGCGTTCCTGCCGGCAGCTGATGGGGGGCAAGTGCGTCGCCAGTCGCCGTGGCGGTCATGCCGGTAACAAGACTGGCATGAGCCAAGGTATTCGCTGGCGCTAAGGCATCACCTCGTACATCGTTAGCGACTGCTGCCAAGCGCAGAGGCGACAATAATCTGTCGTTTGCAGCATCCTGCACGTCGGGGCGCGTACCTATCACGCTGTCAACGACTTTCTCTCTCACTGGGCTGACGACCGGGTCTGCCAGCTGCATTTGTACCGGCGCTTCGGCATCACGCGTAGCTAAGCTCTGGTCTGCGCTCAGTCGACGCAATCCCAACTCAGCCGCTGATGGCAATGATGTCTGCAAGGCTTCATCGGCTTGATGAAACACTTGCCCATTCACGCGACCAGGCGCGACTTGCGGTTGCAATGCTGCGGCATCTCGTGCGAGCTGCTGAACAGCTTGAGGTGTTGTTGATACGGCGACGTGCGGTTCTGTCTCACCGACGGTCGTCGCCACCACACGGTCTGCAGTAGTGGTTGACGCTCGACTGCCTGGCAGGGCTATCTCTGCTGCGACCGCTGCTTTTGGCGCCTCAGCGTTGGCGCCCATCCATTCAGGTGCGCGCCTTACTGGCTTCTCTACGCCAACGTCTGATGTCACCGATGATGACGAAGTGGTTGTCGCGGGTGGTATCAGCGCGTCATGTTCAGCAGCCGGTGTTTGCTGATCACTCGCAGCGCTGAGCGCAGGATTCACCAACAGTGGCGCGGTGTTCGTCACGACCTCAGATGCTTGGTCATCGCTCGTCGAGACGGGGGATGACGCCACTGAGGTTGATGGCACCTCTGCCCTCGCCACAACGGGTGTGACAGGGTTGCCAGCATCTTCGGGCTGCGCCGTCATGACTGGAGTCTCTTCACCCGTCAATGACGCATCCACAGCCGTGGCACTCGGTGTTGTTACACTGATCGTGGCGGCATTAAGATCAACCGATGAGGTGAGATCCGAAACCGTTGGCGTGATTGGGGGCGTCGGTGTTTCATTGGCCAGCGGCAAGGGTTCTGCAGTCTCTAACTCAAATTCGCTGAACGCGACGAGCTTTTGATCGGAGACGTCGAGTGTCGCCGCATTGAGCAACTGCGCGCTGTCAGACTGCATCTGAAAATGCGCCTGATCCAATAAATGTATAAATACGCCCGCATTCGCGGCAGTGCCGGCTTGAGGGGGTGTCGTGCCCGGGACGGAGGTATCGACGGGTGTCGCAATGTCCAATTCTGTCAGGCTTAGCATGTGATCCTTCACTCGCTGATCGTTGTTCCTTAGCTAAAACAACGACCAGTTCACATTTTTCTTAAGCTATTTTTGGACGGCGGATCTGAGTCAGGAGGGAGAACGGTGAAAATCCGCAAAAGCACTGCGCATGCGTCCTGCAATTTCGTCTTGTTCTTTTTGTTCAACGCGAACACGCCGAGTGAATTCAGCATCGCACTGCATTTCAACAACCTTTTCAAGCGAGCGTGTTTTCATCCGGGATTGCTCCCATTGCTGCGTTAACACCTGACGCTGGGCCTCGGCCTGTTGCAGTTGCTCTTCGACCAAGGCAATGCTGCGATTCAGTCGAGCGAGAAAAACTTGCGTGTCCGTAAAGGTCGCGCGTGTCTGCGACTTGCCTAGCACGGCACTCGTCTTGTAGTCGTCACGATACGTCATCAACTGCGTCATCTGTGCGCGCAGCGCGTTACGCGTTTCAGTGATTTTTGCAAGTTTGCGCGCATCCTGTTGCTCCCGAGATTCGGCGATATCAACAAGCGGCTCAAGACGATTTTGCGTGGACATGTTTTACAGCTTCCCGTTCCGTGGAAAAAAATCCTTTCAATTACCCGCAGCGGCAAACAGGTGCTTAAGTTGAGCAAGACTCTGCTCCCAGGTCACTTTTTCTCGCGGTGCCTGACGTAAGAATTCCATCAATTTTGGCCAGGCATCAATGGCCGCATCTGTTTCCGCGTTACTGCCACGCTCATAGACTCCCACATTGACCAAATCCTGTTTGGATTGGTAAGTACTGTACAAACGCCGGAAGACTTGCGCCATTTGCAATTGCTCTTGAGAGGCAATGCTGTTCATCAAGCGGCTCACCGAGGCATCGATGCTGATTGCGGGATAGTGACCGGACTCCGCCAAGTCACGCGATAGCACGATATGCCCATCGAGAATCGCACGCGCTGAATCGACCACGGGGTCATTGTTGTCATCCCCTTCGGCCAATACCGTATAAAAACCTGTAATAGAGCCACCATGCGCGCCATTGCCTGCACGTTCTACCAACTGGGGTAAACGCGCAAACACTGAGGGCGGATACCCTTTCGTGGCAGGAGGTTCGCCAATCGCGAGACCAATTTCGCGCTGCGCCTGTGCATACCGTGTGAGTGAGTCTATCAGCAGCAAAACATCTTTGCCCTGGTCTCGAAAATACTCGGCGATACTGGTCGCCAACATGCAACCTTGCATACGCATCAGTGGCGAGTGGTCAGCCGGCACAGCGACGACTACGGCGCGTTTCAAACCATCCTCACCCAGAATATCCTGGACGAATTCTTTCACTTCACGACCGCGCTCGCCGATTAACCCGACGACCGTGACTTGCGCTTCCGTGTGTCGTGTCATCATGCCAAGCAAGGCACTCTTGCCCACGCCACTGCCTGCAAACAAGCCAATACGTTGCCCTCGTCCAACAGTCAACAGACTGTTGATGGCGCGGATGCCCACGTCCAAGGGTGTGTCGATCACTTGACGTTGGAGTGGATTGATCGGTGCGGGGCTGAGCGGCTGAAAATGCTCAACGTGTAACGGGCCTTTGCCATCGAGTGGGTTGCCAGCACCGTCGATCACGCGCCCCAACCAAGCGTCACCAACCGGCACTTTTAGCCGTTGCCCTGTCGGCACCACACGCGCTCCCGGCACTAAGCCACGCGTGTCACCCGTGGGCATGAGCAGTGTTTTGTCTTGGGCGAATCCAACGACCTCGGCCTCAATGTGGTGCCCGTCATTGGTCGACACCTTTACGCGAGAGCCGACCGCTGCCTGGCACCCCACCGCTTCTAGCGTCAACCCGACCATGCGTGTCAGTCGACCTTCAACAGCAATATCGGGAATCTGCAGGCTGGCGCGATGCCGCGCCAAATTGGATTCCCAGCGATCGGCGGGGTTAAGTAACGCCATCAGCTATCCGACGCGGCTTGTGCGCCAATCATGTCCGTCGATAGTCTCGCGATCAATCCATCAATGCCCGCATCGATGAATGAATTCTCGGTATGAATCTGGCAGCTGCCACGCGCAATCGCGGGGTCATCATCAATATGCCAATCCTGTTTCTTCCCGCTGTCAGCCAGCGCGTCACGGACAACGCGCGCATCATCAGGATGCAAGTGCACGTGCACATCTAAGGTCGATGATGGCAGTTGCTTTACTGCTTCACGAATCAACCCAGCAATCTGGCGTGGGTCCTGCTCGATTTCACGTCGCAAGATCATTTTTGCCACCGCAAGGGCCAACTCCACGAGTTCTCCCTCGACGGCTTCATTGATTTGTTCCAAAGGTTTGCTCATGGCTTGAACCACATCAGCAAGCGCTTGTGCGTCGATCTGACTGGACCCCATCACCTGGGCAAGCCCTTCTTCGTACCCTCTGCGATAAGCCTCGTCAACGGCCTGTGCATCCGCAGCATGCTGCGGCGGCAGTGCGGCCGATTCAGCAGCGGGTGTCGGCGCACTGGGCACGCCACTATTTTGCAGCTCAGGCACTTGCCAGGCTGTGTAGTGGACATCATCAGAGAGCGGAATGACCTTAGACAAAGTCATCTCCCTTACCACCCAACGCTATGGTGCCTTCTTCAGACATACGCAGGGCAACGGTGAGAATTTCTCGCTGTGCCTCTTCCACTTCGGCCAGTCGAACCGGGCCTTTGGCAGCCAAGTCATCACGCAGCATTTCAGCTGCACGTTTTGACATATTGCGGAAGATCTTTTCTTGCATCTCATGCGCAGCACCCTTCAAGGCGATGATCAACTTGTCGGTTGAGACCTCGCGCAACAAGGCCTGCATGCCACGATCATCAACGGTCATCAGGTTATCAAAGATGAACATCTTGTCTTGGATACGCTGACAGAGGTCGGGGTCCATCTCTTCGAGTTTTTCAAGGGCTGCCGCTTCGTCGTCTTTGCTCACACCGTTCAGGATTTCAGCAGCGACGTTAATCCCGCCGATACCTGTCAGCTCTGTTTGCGAGTTCTCTTCAAACAGGCGCTGAATGATTTCGTTCAGTTCTTGTAATGCGTCCGGGTGGATCGTATCCAGTTTGGTGATACGCAAAATAACATCGGTATGGACATGCTGAGGCAACAGCCCCAACACCCGCCCCGCCTGCTCGCGCTCCAGATGTGCAAGCACGATCGCAATGATCTGTGGATGCTCGTTGTAAATGATGTTGGCGACCGCGCGCGGATGCATCCACTTCAGTGAATCCAATCCAATCGGGCCGCCTTCCATATGGATCTGGCCAAGGATACTGCCCGCGCGTTCCTGCCCCAGTGCGCGGGTGAGCGTTTTTTTGAGATAATCCCTGCTGCCAAGACTGAGGGACGATTCTGTTTTAATCTTGCCCACGAACTTGTCGAGTATGCCGCCGATTTGCCCTTGGGAGACACTGTCAATGCACGACATGGCCTCGCCCAGCGTCTGCACTTCGCCGGGTTCCATGTGCTTGAGAATGTTCGCCGCTTTTTCTTCGCCGAGAGCCATCAGCAGGATGGCTGCATGAGCGGGACCATTCAAGCCGGACAAGGCATCCGCAGCGGATGCCGACAGCTCTGGAGTCTCATCACTCATCAGTACTTCCTACCCAGTCTTTGACAACCTTGGCAACGCGCTTGGGGTCTTCATCTGCCATCGCTCGCGCCAAGTTGAGGATATCTCCATACACTTGCTGAGGAGGTTCGAGAGTTGCATTTTCATGAGTGAGACCTGGGGTCGCACTGGCATTAACCGTACCCGTTTCACCGTCAACCTGAACCTCCACGGCTTTGCCCTCTGCATTGGTTGTATGCGCGATTTGCTGCACATCCGTGCGCTTGAGATTGCGCATGGCCGGTCTGACAACCATCAAGATCAAGAGTAATACCGCAAGTCCCGCAATGACCTGCCGACCTGCATTCCAAACCCATGGCTGCTCCCAGATCGGCAGCGGTGCGACCGGCTCAATCTCTTGCGGCGGCTGGAAGGACTGATTGAGCACGATCACGCTGTCTCCACGCCCTTCATTAAAACCAACGGCTTCTTTCACCAACGCGGTGAAGCGCTCAATTTCTTCTGCGGTGAGCGGCGTGCGCACCACCTCACCTTCCTCGTTAGTCGATTTACGATCATCAATAATCACCGCAGCGGACACTTGTTGGATCGTACCCGGCGCTTTACGCATGTGCGTGATGGTTTTGTCGAGTTCATAGTTGCGGGTGGCACTGCGTGACGAATTTAGCGCCTCACCCCCGTCAGCCTCCTGAGCGGCCTCCGCCTCAACCTGACCCGCTGCGGGCGGCTGATTGGTCAGAGCCCCCGGAATGCCGACCGCAGCACCCTCTTGTGTGCTTTGATCTTGCGTCTGCTCGCTACGAATTTGCGTCGGATCTGCGTCAAACAGCTCCTGCGTCTGTTCGTTCACCGTAAAATCAACGTTTGCCGTCACCGTCGCACGGACATTGCCATCGCCAACGAGAGGGGTTAGCAAGGTTTCAATGCGTTTGGCATAGACATTTTCGAGCTGACGCGAGTATTCAAACTGTTTGCGCGTCTCGCCGGCACCGGAACCATCTTCTCGGGAAGAAAAAAGCTTGCCCCATTGATCAACGACAGTGACTTGCGACGCTTCTAAGTAAGGAATGCTGGAGGCGACGAGATTCACGATCGCATCCACTTGTCCACTCTCAAGCATACGCCCAGGAAACAGCTTCACCATCACCGATGCGGATGCACGCGCACGATTACGGACGAAGACCGACTGCTTGGGAATGGCAAGGTGAACGCGCGCGGTGTCAATGTTGCGCATACTGCTGACTGTGCGGCTAAGCTCAGTTTCCAGCGCATGCTGATAGCGCGTAGTTTCCATGAATTGACTGGTGCCCAGAGACTGCTCTTGTTGTAGCAGTTCAAGCCCGACACTGGTGGAATTTGGAATACCGGTAGCAGCCAGTTTCATGCGGATGCTTTGCAACTGATCCTGAGGGACCAACACCTGCCCCGTTGCTGCCTGGATCTCAAAGGGAATATTGTCGGCCCGCAACTGCTCCACGATCTGGGTGGCGTCTTGTTGGCCGATGTGATCAAACACGGGCACGTAGCCCGGCCGCAACGCCCAGAGGATAAGCCCGACCCCTAAGGTGAGCGCCGTTGACAGGGCCAGCAAGGCACCTAACTGCGGCGAACTCAACCCACGCGAGACATAGTCCATCACGCCGGGATTCGCGTCGTCGTTGATCGTGGTGATCTGACCTGTTGTGGTATTAGTCATTTAGGGTTCAGGCTTTTCAGTCAATGTTCGATGAATGCTCTACAGCGCTCGCCCGGTTACACCGGCATGTTCATGATTTCTTTGTACGCGGTAATGACCTTATTGCGCACCTGTGACAAAGCCTCAAAGGCGATACGCGCCTTTTGCATTTCAATCGTTACCTGAGATAAGTCGACACTGGGATCTCCCAGCTCAAAGGCTTTGGTCATGCGCGACGCTGTCGCCGAGCGCTCATTGACTGCCTGCAACGATTGCTGAACGAGTTGGGTAAATTGCGGCCTGTTT
>DOIU01000260.1 GCA_003511825.1 Gammaproteobacteria bacterium
CCCAGACCAGAGATGTGTAGCCAAACAGGCGCTTGCGTGCATAGGTGGCAGTCACCTCGGAGAAAACGCCAAAGCAAGGCAACACCAAGATGTACACCTCGGGATGACCCCAAGCCCAGATCAGGTTGACGTACATCATTTGATTGCCGCCACCTTCACCGGTGAAGAAGTTCATGTCGAGATAACGGTCAAGCGTGAGTAGCGACAGACACACCGTCAAGATCGGGAAGCTCACGACAATCAACACGTTCGCGCACAGTGATGTCCACGTAAACACCGGCATTTGCATGAGTTTCATGCCGGGCGCACGCATGCGCAGGATTGTGACAATGAAGTTTACACCGGACATCAATGTGCCCAAGCCAGAAATCTGGAGTGCCCAGAGCCAGTAATCGACCCCCACCCAAGGACTGTGCTCGATGCACGATAGCGGCGGGTACGCCAGCCACCCCGCTGCGGCGAATTCTCCGATAAACAGAGAAATATTCATCAGCAGTGCCGCGCTGACAAACAGCCAGAAGCTCAGTGAGTTGAGGAACGGGAATGCAACGTCACGCGCGCCAATTTGCAACGGCACGACGATGTTCATGAGTCCGATCAGCAAGCCCATCGCGACGAAGAAAATCATGATGACGCCATGCGCGGTAAATATTTGGTCGTAGTGCTCAGGCGGTAAATAACCGGCGCCAGACTCGCTGGAAACGGCAACCGCTTGATGCGATCGCATCAGCAGCGCATCGGAAAACCCCCGAAGCAACATGATGATCGACGCGATCACGTACATGATGCCGATTTTCTTATGGTCGACTGACGTGAGCCATTCGTCCCACAGGTATTTCAGCTTACCGAAATACAGCACGGCACCGACCAATCCCAACGATCCAATGACCACGACCACGAACGTGGTGACGAGGATTGGATCATGGTAGGGGATGGAGTCGAGTGTTAAACGACCGTAAAGCGGATGCGGATCGGTCACTACGGTATGATGTGAAATTGCCATCAGTGGCCACCTTCTTGAAGAGTTGATGTCTCGGAGGAAGAAGCCGCATGCGCGTCGGCTGAATCGCCTCGCTGCAAGCGCTTTTTCGAAATTTGTCCCAAGCTGCCGGAGTAGGTGTCAATAATGTCGCTAAACAGCAGTGGATTGCCGAGCGCAAAGTAGGCCGGAGGCACATCTCGTGACTTTTTGCGCAGTTCCTGATAGCGCGGATTGTCCAACGTATCGTCACTGTTGCGAACGGTTTGAACCCAATCGGTAAATGCGGCCTCATCCGGTAAGACGTGGGTTTTGAATTTCATGCCCGAAAACCCAAAGCCGGAATAGTTCGCTGAAAAACCGTCATAAACACCCACTTCATCAGCCATCAAATGCAGGCGGTTTTCCATGCCAGACATCGCATAGATTTGCGAACCCAAATTGGGAATAAAAAAGGAGTTCATGGTTGAATCTGAAGTGATCAAAAACTGTACCGGCTGGTTTACCGGCATGGCCACTTCATTGATGGTTGCTATCTCTTGTTCGGGATAGATGAACAGCCATTTCCACTTCATAGCAACGACTTGGATCACCATCGTCGGCTTGTCTGACTCGATGGGTTTGCGCGGATCGAGAGAGTGCGAGGTGTACCAAGTGATGGTCCCCAGTATCAGGATGATAATGATGGGGATTGTCCATACGACAATCTCAATCTTGGTGGAGTGTTCCCAATCCGGTTCATAGGGTTGGTCGGTATTGCCTTTGCGATAGCGCCACGGGAAGATAATACCGAGAACGGTGACAGGCACCACGACAAGGAGCATCACGCCGGCACTGACAATCAGTAACCACATGATGTCGCTGGCAATAGGCCCTTTGGGATCAAAAAGACGCCATTCGCACCCGGTAAGCAGGAGCAGGGTCGTTACGCTGGCGCCGATGTGTGCGGTACGCCGCATAGCCTTGCGCACAAGGCCGCTCATCTTTGTAGTAATGGTTCTCATTCCTATCAATATCAGAATACAGGCATCCCTGTGGCTTATTGCGCTGGCAGGCGTGTTTAGATCACGTTTTTTTGCTGCTCGTGGACAATGCCTTGTGAGGTCTCGGCAAAACAACTGAGCAGGCCTGCATTCTAATACAAGGGTGCGCTCGGCCACCGGATTGGCTGATTGGCAGCCATATCCTGGGTTGCAAATTAAATACCCATGCTTTTATTAAGGGTATAGGCGGGTATATTCCCGCCCGTTAATATTCTAGCCCATTTTGTATAGGTCGCGCATTAAAATCGATCAGTTCTGAACGGATTCACACCATAACTGTAGGGATATTTGGTGTTGCAGGATGGATAGGTGAGATGAGGTTGTTTGTATTGAGCGGGGACGCGGATGTCTTATTGTAGGGCCGCACAAGAAGGTCATGTCGGCAGGGATCTGCTTGCATTATTTGTGTTGTTGTCAAACAACTCTTCCGTGTCATGATGCCCAAATGCTCTGAGCAGTGCGTCACGTCGCCGATTAGTGAGGCCTTTGGTTACGATCCGTCTCAGGCTACACAGTGGGTGAGCCTTGAGCGTCAACAACATGCCAAAGCAGAAATCCTTGAGAAAAGGCTCACTCAGCCATGTTTTTGCAAATACATACACATTGTCTAGGTATTTGAGTGTGTTTGGCAAGCATTATTTGTGCACGATGCACGTTTTTTTGTTGGGTTTGGCGCTGCTTCTGGGGGCGTGAGGCTGGCTGCTGCGATGCGGTTTTGTTTTTTAAGACATTGAATAATAAGTAAAATACTGCTTTTTTGAGATGTTCGATATCGGCCCGAAAACCCGGTTTTTGATGTGGGATTGCTTGACACCTCGAGGGCAACTCAATATGCTTCTGCGTCCCCTTGGTCAGGCTATGAAGAAATTCATGGCCTGCTTTATGTTTAAGGGCTCGAAAGCTCTTATAATGAGGGCAACGACTGACCGGTTGTTGCGCTTGCCGAATACAGCTCGGATTTCATTAATTCTTGCAAGTGGGCCGCTCAGGCATTGATCAGCCATTTTCTGTCGCGCGTTCAGCGTGCGTAGAAAGCAAGCCAAAGCAGTCAGAGTTTCGGCGCCGCTGCATCACCTGGATCAGATCGGATACTGAGTTCACAGGCCCCACCGATCCGTTATTGGTCGGGCCATCTAAATAAGGTATGCCGTCATCGAACAGAAGCTGAGTCCAACAGGCCTTTACGATCCATCGTGCGAGCACAGCGCCTGCGGTGTGGGCTTTCTCACCCGCAAAGATGGTAAGCAAACCCACGCTTTATTGGTCAAGGGGCACGAAGCCTTGTGCGCCGTTCCGCACCGTGGAGGTATGTCCTCCGAAGGTGTCGGCGATGGTGCGGGTGTCTCAATTGATCTCTCGATTGCCTTTTTCTCGAAGTTGACCCAAAAGACGCTGCAGCAGGGCGAGTTTGGTGTGGGCAATTTCTTCCTGCCCGACGATGCAAATCGCCGGGAAGCGGCGATGTCGTTGGTCGACGACGTGCTCGCCGAGTTCAACATGGCTGTTCTGCTGCGTCGTGAAGTGCCTGTCAATAATGATGCGATTGAACAGCGCGGTATCAAGCTGCAGCTGCCCATCCGACAATGGGTGTTCGCCGCACCTGAGGGTGTCCGTGGCGCTGAATTGGATGGCCTCATCCACCAAGCATTGCTGCGTATTGAAGCGCTAGCCTACCCCAATCCGGACATGGATGGTTTGTATCCGCTGTCACTGTCAGCGCATACGCAAGTGCTCAAGGGGCGCCTGAATTCTTGGGAAATCGTACCGTATTACGAAGATCTGAGTGACCCGGATCACGCTGTCCATACGATGTACTTCCACACGCGGTTTTCCACAAATACCGACCCGCACCCGTCTATGGCGCAGCCATTTCGGCTGATGGCGCATAACGGCGAGCTGAATACCGATAAGAAAAACCGCTTGTCTGAGGCAGCTGTGGCGCTTGCCAAGAGCAGTGCGATCATACGGCCCAAAGGGCAGTCTGATAGCTGCCGATTGGACCAGACACTCAATGCGCGCGTCCTGGAAGATGGCTTGGATTTAGTCACCGCCGTCGTTTCAATGATGCCGCCTGCTTGGGAAAACGATAAAAATATCTCCCCAGAGGTGAGAGCGATGCTTGAGTTCTTCTCACTGTATGAAGAGAAGAATGATGGTCCGGCTGCACTTATTTTTGGCAATGGCAGTGTGATTGGGGCGCGTCTCGATCGGTTGGGGCTGCGTCCGCTGCGGTCGGTAGAAACGGATGAATACCTTGCCGTGATGTCGGAGGCCGGGCAGGTGTACTTTCCGCCAGAGACCGTTATCCGTCGCGGCCGCATCGAAGCCGGCGGCATGCTTTACTACGACCACATCGAAAAACGCATCTATCAAACTGAAGAGGCGCTGGAGTTGTTGGCGTCGCGCGCCGATTATCCGGCATTGCTTGCTGAGGCGCAGATCAATATCAATGATTTGCTGGACGCTGAAGATGATGATCCCAAGCTAGCAGCGGGTCGCTACGAGGGCGATTTAAACACGGCCGCGCGTTATGTTGCCTACACGCACAACCAAGAGAGCTTCAAGTTCTTGATGGACCCCATGCTCGCCACGGGAGCAGAGAAGATTTCGGCGATGGGGTATGGCAACGCCATCAACGCGCTGTCGGACAACGAAGGAGGGGTGGCTAAATACTTCAGCCAGCGGTTCGCACAAGTGACCAACCCACCGCTCGATTCCATCCGCGAAGCTGATGGCATGACCATGCGGGTTGCGTTGGGTGAGAAGCCTCACGGTGGCCCCACGGGGTCGCGTCAGATTGTGGTGAATTCGCCCGTACTAAAAATGGCGGAAATTCTGCGCATCAAGTCGCAAGCTGAAACGCCATGGGCCGCTTTTGACATGCTCTATGCGCCCGAGTTTGACCAAGCTGAAGCCAATGAGTGCGCCTTGGTAGACGCGATTGATGAGCTGGCTAATACCGTCGTGGATTTTGCCCGCGAGCGGGGTGGTATTGCGATCATTTCTGATCGACACATCAGCCGCGCGCGCGCGCCACTGCCGATGACCTTAGCCGTCTCAGCGGTTAACCAGAGACTCATTGAAGAAGGTTTGCGCTTGCGCGTGTCTCTGGTGGTGGAGAGTGGCCAGATTTGCTCCTCGCATCATATTGCCTGCGCCTTGGGTTTTGGGGCAAGTGCGGTGTATCCGCTTGCAGTGCGCATGCGGGCAGAGGAAAAATTCGGCGATCAAGCGACCGAGGCGTATCTTAAGTTCGCCAAGGCAGCTGAAAAGTCGTTGATGAAGACCATGGGTAAAGTGGGTTTATGCACCGTTGAAAGCTATTCCGGTGGCGAATTCTTCGAGCCTAACTTTCTCGATACGAATGATCCCGTGTTCCGCAAATACCTGCCGAACATGAAAACGCCTGTCGGCGGGGTCCGTTTTTCAACCGTCGCGCAATCCGTGGCGGATTGGCATGCTCGCGCACTCACGATTGGTGAAGAAGGTGATATCCCGATGTTGGGTCTGTTCAAGGAGCGGGCTGAAGGCGCGGGTCACTCTTACGGCACCACAGCCGTGCGCGGCTTTGTCGATATGACCGAAGAGAAGGTCACCTTTGTGGGCGCTGATTCGGACGTTGATCCACTGCGCTTACTGACGCTGCGGCAAATGAACGATGCCTTCGGGATTGATGAAGAAGGCTACGTCAATACCAGTTTTGACAAGCTCACGACCGAGCAGATTGACGCGTTTACCATCACGCCTGGCTATCGCGCGTTCTCCCGCATGATGGCGGAAGAGCGTAACCGGCGTCCGGCCGCATTACGCGATGTGTTGGCCTTCCCGGCGGATATCTCGTTTCTGACGTCTGTGGATGACATCAAGCGCGAAATGATGTTGTTCAACCGCGCCGGCAATCGCGACTTCGTCATTCGCGGTTTAACGATCGAACTCCTCAAGCCCGGCGAATACCGACTCAAACTCACGGGGCCGAAAGGCAATGACATCAGTCGCCTCGACACCTTGGCGCAAACGCTGGTAGAGCGCTTTGGGGACGATGTCAGTGGTCAATGGGTAGAAGGCGGCTCAGTGCATGTGCAGTCAGAAGGCATGGCTGAAGACA
>DOIU01000474.1 GCA_003511825.1 Gammaproteobacteria bacterium
ACGCACAATGACGTAGATCTGCATGCCAACGACATGAGCTTTATCGCGATTGCCGATGAGGACAATGAAAAACTGGTGGGCTTTAACGTCCTCGTGGGCGGTGGCCTCTCGATGACGCACGGTGACACCAAAACCTACCCCAACACCGCTTATGAATTTGGTTTTATCCCGATTGAACACCTGCTCGAATGCGCCGAGGCCATTGTTACGGTACAACGCGACTGGGGCAATCGGGTTGACCGTAAAAATGCCAAGACTCGCTACACCTTGCAACGCGTCGGCGTCGACACCTTTAAACGGGAAGTCGAACGCCGTATGGGCGCGCTGTTTGAAGAATCCCGCCCCTACGAGCTCACCGAACGAGGTGATCGCATTGGCTGGATCGAGGGAGAGGATGGCAAGTGGCACCTGACACTGTTCATCGAAAACGGCCGCCTGGTGGGACAGAAAAAGCAAGGCGTCGCTGAAATCGCCAACATCCACAAAGGCGACTTTCGACTCACGGCGAACCAAAACCTCATCGTTGCGGGCGTTGACGCAGCCGACAAAGACGCAATTGAGGCGATTGCCAAGGCGCATACGCTGATTGCAGAGACCTCAGAGCAGCGACAACACGCGATGGCCTGCGTGTCTCTGCCGACCTGCCCGCTGGCCATGGCCGAAGCCGAGCGCTACCTGCCCGAATTCATTGACGACATCGAAGTCATTCTCGATAAACACAGTATTGCGGACGACTATTTCGTGACCCGCATTGCCGGCTGCCCTAACGGCTGCGGCCGCGCCATGTTGGCTGAGCTCGGATTGGTTGGCAAAGCGGTCGGACGATACAACGTCTACATCGGCGGCAACCGCGCGGGTACGCGCATTCCTAAGCTCCATATGGAGAATGCGACCACCGACGCCATCCTCAGCGAGGTCGATGTGCTGGTGGGCCGCTGGGCCAACGAGCGCAACGGCGGAGAAGAATTCGGCGACTTCGCCATTCGCGCCGGTATCGTGGAGGAAGTGACCAACGGTGCCGTGGACTTTTGGACCTGAGTTCAACGGGCACAACCACTGGCAACACATCAACAGCCGGCACAATCTGCCGGCTGCAAGTCCAATAGATGAATAAGTGGCCGCTCTGGGGTCGAACACGACCCCAGATATTGAGGCAGTTCCGCTGCTCAAGGCCAGCCTGACCCTAGCTAGTTATTGCAAGGGATGATTTGCCGACGCAAATCCTGCAGTTGACCTTTCACACCATCACTGTACTTCAAGCGCACAGGCGTGAACTTCTTGATCCTGGATACCGCATCGGGTTTGCTCACTTTGACCCACGCGGCATTCTTATGCGACGTACAAGCGACGGCGCCCTCAGCAAAGGCAACCAAGCTGTTTTCGAACTCCATCAAGAACTCAACCCCAACCCCCGGTTTCGCACCTTTGGAGGGTTTGAGAGAAACGTGATAGTAGACGCTTTTCCCTTTGGGGTCGTTTTTCGCAGAAATGACATACCCGGTGTCAGTCATGAGATTCAAGACACCGGCCTTGGAAGACTCCATGGCGTCACTGACCGCTGTGTTCACCAGGTTCAATTCTCGCTTGGGCGACGTATTGCGGCAACTGGCCACATGGGTTTCAAGACGTGACTCCGAACCGGAGATGTTGATGGCATCCAGCTTCTCGACCGGGTTGACCTTGTACATCAACACCACCCCGCTAACATTGGCCGTGTATCGGCAGGACGCGGGAATATAGCCACCGTCCTTCTTTTTCACGGGCGGCGTGTAAAACGTGTCAATACCGATATCGCTGATTTCCGCGTGCAGTGACAGATTGGCGGCTTCGGGCAGTTTGTACTCTGAGACACCGCCACTCATTTCAATCCGTTTCACTTCCTCTTCGAGTCTTTTCAGCATCTTGCGGTCAATATTGACAATATTCGCGCCCCGACTCAGCAGGCTACGGCGCAATGCCGCCTCGGCTTTTTTCGCGGTCGATACGCCTTTGATGTCATGGCCATCTACCACGCTGGCAATCACCAGGCGATTGCTTTCTTCCTGCGGTTTTTTGGCGGCTCGCTCCAATGGACGGTCGTCATAAATCGGGATCGGAACCGGCTTGGGTAAACAACCCGACATTGCCACCGCGAGAATCGCTAAACCTGCTGTCACAAATTTTTGTTTCATTTTTTCGTTATCTCCCTGGGATGACCAGACAAGCCTACAATCCCGATGTGTTTAACACATCATCGTCTACAAAAGCCTCAAACAACTTGAGATTGGCTTGTCGCAGCGATGCGTCGTAATTGGTGGGCGAGGCGCCATTGAGTGTTTTCACGTAGGTGTTTAAAACCTTTCCCCGCTCGTCCATGGCCTGCACTTTTAAATTGACGACGGAAATATAAGCACTGCCGTAGCGCTGCTGTTTGACCTCACTCTTGACAGACAACACGGTTTTACCACTGCGACTGCCGCCGTTGACCACTTTGATATCACGTTGTGTGAGCAACTCTTCCAGCTTGCGGGCAAACAGTCCCGTATGTCGACCATGCTCAATTTTCACCACCATATTGCGTCTGACCCGCTCCAGCTTGTCTTTGTGGTTTGCGGTATAGCGCGTTATGGTGGACCGATCGTAGTCGGTCAGCGTGGCCAGCGAGATGGCATTGGCCTCGAGCTGATCAAGCTGTGCCTCAAGTTCAGGGATTTCTCGACTTTGCGCTAATGCAGATGCCGCGAGGAAGCGCTGAAAGGCCAAGTCCAGCGCGCGCTTCTGCTCCTGGATTTGTTGATCAAGGTCTTTTGCCAATGCCGCCTTTGCAACCCTGACATGCACCCAATGCGTGCCTCCCGTTTCGGCAGATTGGGCAACGTCGTATTGGGTAAAGTCTATGGCATTCACACTGGCTTCGATCTGTTCGTCAGAACTCATGGCCTCCTGCCCACCCGAATACGTCCGACGCTGTTTGGTTTCCGCCTTGATGGTCACCCGCAGCCCTGCCGCAATCTCTGCCAACGCCTCGTTCACCGCATCTTGTCGACTCGCGCCCGTACCTTTGCCATAGAGCGCCGAGGCGGAGTTCGCCGGTTGATTCAAATACCAACTCGGCGGCGCGGGTTTGGCGGCGGTCTTTTGTGTAAAGCTGTGCGCGCCAGGCATCGTGACACAGCCAGCGTTCATCAGGACGCCGATGGCTATGACGCAAGCCCCCAGAAACCGAGCCAGGTATCCTCCAAACTGAGCCAATTTTTCTACCTCCGCAGAATGAGCCGTCATGCTGAAACAATCCGTACTTTCATAAGCCTACCCCCGTACGACGATACCCGCGCATCGTGATACTCTGACTTTGCCAAAACGCGCTAAACCTCGCACGAACGCAAAGAGCGAGTCAACGCATTTTTGGGGTGTGTAAAAACCGTATCGCCTCCGGGTCTTGGCCCTCGGGCTTTCGCCAGTAATGCAGTGCCTCACCATCAAGCACTAATTGATCAAAAAAACCGTTGCTGATGGCGTCTTCAAAAAGGGTGTCAGGTGACCAGTCCTCGCCCTCGGCCAACGGCAAGCGTGGCAGCGTTAACAGCACCAATCGAAAGGCATCGCCCTTCACGTATTCGACAAGCAGTTTATCGCCAGCCGTCCGAATCGATGTGATTTCATCAGCGATGATCGGCGGTGACACAGCAGCCGGGCCGGTGCTCGTACCCATAAACCAATGCTGCTGTTTCCGGGTTGCGCTAAAACACAAGTACCCCGTGTCCGTGCAACGCAGTACTTGATTTACCCCCTTGCCCTGGGCGCTTGTTGACTCAACGTCCCCGATGACGACTGTACTCGCTCTCTCGGGCTGCGTGTGTTCACCGATCACGAGCTGCACGGCGGCCTCTCGAGGTGAAAACACCAGGTAGGCAGTGAGAAAACCCACGCCAAACACGCATGCCACTGCCGCCAAGCGGGGGCCCGGCAGGAACGCCGCTACCAACCAATCAAGCATACCCGCCAACAGCCCTGATGGGCGAGAACCGTCGTCTTCGGCATCACGCTCTCGACGCGCTGCGGCGGTGAATTCGCCATCCAACGCTCGCGATTCCAGCAACAGCCGCCATTGCTCAAACAGCCGCTGATCGGAGGCGATTTGCGACAGCATCTGTTGCAGGCGCGAGGTCCCGATGCACGCGGCAGACTCGGGCGCAAGCAGCAAAGCAAGTTCTTCATCCGAGACGGGCTCGCCTTGCTCCACCGGCAACACCGTGGCCGTGTCGAGTAACAAGTGCGCTGCGATAAAATCAAGATTCGCGCGCGAAAACTGACCATCCGTCATCGCCAAAGTCTCCTATCAGGCGCCACTGCCACCGATGCCCGACGCGAGCAACTGCCTTCGCGCCTTTTCTAACACCTGTTTCTTTAGACGGTCAAAATCTTTTTTTGACAACCCAAGCGTACGGGCAACCGCAGCGCCGCTCATCCCTTCGCAGTAAAGCAGTTTCAAGATCAGGTACTCCGTGGCCTCCACGTCAATCTGCTGAACGGACTGCACCGCCTGTGCATCGAAGGGTTGATGCGATGTCGCATCATCACCGGATTGCGCCAGCAGAACCGCCGCGAATTGCAGGGCCGCCTCAGCATCATGCTGCGCGCTTTGATCACTGTCGACACCGGTGTGGGCAAGATGGGACAAATGCTCCCCTTCATCCAGAGATTCGGTACGCGACGCGTGGCCACACCATGGCTCTTTGGCCTTTATCGCAACAACGATGTGTCTCACCGTATCAGCAAGGGTGTTACCGCGACGACACTGCTGGTCGACAACGACTTGCTCCGGCAAGCGCTCTAAACACATGGCTTTCCATATCGCGACCCAGGTGCTGCCTTTTTTTTGGAGCCACGACGGTGGACGCTGCCGCCCGTAGCATTGGCGCGAATAATCAATAATCGCGTTACTGCTGAGCGAATAAACAAAGGTTTCGGGTGAGGACTTACCGGTGTATTTTTTACATCGCGCCCAATCATTTTCTGATAACCGCTGAATCGCAAAAGTGACCGCCTGCTCGGCGGTTGCCGGATCAGCGATTGTGCGGTGAGCAATGCGCGAAACCCGGCTAAAAAACAACTCGCTGAAAACGATTCCTGACCACTCAATGTCTGGCGCATTTGCGCGCTTCTTATGGGCTTCCAAAGCGTTGCTCGTACCAACTCAATACAGAAATGTGTATGGCAGAGGGTGAATGACGTTAAATAGGAAAACGACCCACTCTGCTGTGCGAAACGGCCCACGCGCCTCCTAGAGAAACGCTATCGCAATGATAAACGAGCCCGAATGCCGACAAGTATTTTCGACACTTCGCTTTACGAATTGAATAGAGCACGTAAATAAACTCATTTTGCCACTCTATCGCTTTTTTAATTATACGCAGATTCTTTAGCAGCCAACACCTCTATATAGGGCGTCCTAAAGTAACGGGCACAGCGAGTAGACATACTCAAAGCATGTCATCAATGACTCCGTACAGTAATCACCCTTAATATGCAATCACTCAAACGAGTAAGCGCCTGGCATGTGAGCCTTTGACGAAAGACAAGCCCAATACGCCCAGGCGGTCCATAAG
>DOIU01000282.1 GCA_003511825.1 Gammaproteobacteria bacterium
GTGCGAATCCAGTGGGCGTATGGCATTGCGGGCTTAGCGACATATCCTTAAGTCTGTGTGGCCGGCTGTCCTTCCGGTATTCGGTCGTGATAACAGCTATAGCGACAACGCCAGACGGTTCTTTATTGGCGATCTCTATAGAGATAGGCGAGGCCCCGCCGAGGGATGAAACACCCATGCGCGCTGCCTAATGTGCATTGGCTATTAGGCGGGTGACAGGCTCTGCAGCGCGCTTTGTCGGCGCGCTGTGACTGTTGAAATGTGCGCTGCAGCCGCTAAAGAGCAGATAGATCAGTTGCTCCCTCGGCCGAGAGCCGGATACAAGGATGTGTGTGTTGTCTGGAGTTATCGCACGGCGTGAACAAGGATTCACGTTACTCGAAGCGTTGACCGTTGTTGCCATTTTGGCCTTTGTCGCCAGTTTGGCCGTACCGGTGTTCTCGGCTGCAAAAGCCCGTTATTTGGATATGGCGGCGTCAGACCTTGCGCAAGCGTTGCGCTTTGCGCATGCCGAGGCGGTGCGCACCCATATTGCCCATGGCGTTCATCTGGATGAGGACGATACCCGTATTCGTCTCTATCGATATGACACGGCGATTGACTACGGTGTGCATCATCCGCTGCGCAAACAGCCCTACGAAATTCTCTATGAGTCTGTTGGCAACCCCGTTTTTGTGGCGTCAAAGTCCCTCAAGTTCAAAAACTTATCCATTAACTATCAAACCAATATCGCGTTCGCCGGTGGCAGCGGCATCCCCGGATCGAGCAGTGTCGGCGCGAGTGAACCGCTGGAGTATGCGTACTTTGTGCTGCAATACGGTGAGCAGAAGCGCACGGTGAGTCTGTCATCGATCGGCGGACGGGTGGATATTCAGTGACGGCCGCCAGAGATGGCAGATGCGCGGCTCACCGTCAACGTGGTTTGTCCTACGTGGAGGTGGTGGTGGCTGTGGCCTTACTGGCAGTCGCTTTGGTGCCAGTGTTGGACGGTTTGCAAATGGGTGTGCAGTCGGCGAGCGTGAACGGGGACGTGGTGCAGCAGCAGACGGCCTTACAGACCCGCTTGCGCAGCATTCAGGCAGAGCCGTTCGCGGCGTTGGTCGCTGCCGCCCAGGCTGCCGGCGGCGCCAACAATCCTTCGACCTATTCGGACCCTACCAGTCAGGCAGATCGCATCGTGGTGTACCTGTCAGCCTATGACCCGGACAACGACGACGGTGATGGCGACATGTTTACCGTGGCCGATCCCAATGGCGACGGTGACAACAACCCCTACACCAGCGCCGATACCGATCCCGAACTGGCACTGATCTGGGCGCAAGTCGTCCTGGAAAATAGCCCGCTCGCCTTGCACACATTGGTGCGTCGATGAAACCGGGGCGGGCAGTCCAGCACAGGCATCAGAGCTTAGGGTTCAGCCTGTTGGAGCTGCTGATTTCGCTCGCCATCGCCGCGAGCTTGATGGCAGGGGTGTCCACTTTAGTGGGTGAGAGTTTGCAGGCCGAGGTGGCGACGCGTCATCGCTTGGACGTGATTCGTGATGCCCGCTTTGCCATGCAGCGTATGACGCAATCCATTGGTCGCACGCGGTTGCTGCTCGTGCCCTTGGTGGAGAACCCGGCGACAGCGTGGTCGGAGTCTACGCGAGATGTCTTGGCGGTGGCGCTGGACCCGACTCTAGACCGTGATCGCGACGGTTGGGCGGACGCGAATAACGATAAAGACTTCCAAGACAGCAATCAAAACGGCATCCGAGACCCGGGAGAAGCGGAGCGTGTGGATGAAGATACGCCGGCTGACATGACCCATGACGGTGCGGCCGGCATTATCGGTATTGATGATAACGGCGACGGCATTGTCGACGGCGTCGCGGTTGCCGACGATGACGAGGATGGCGTCAGTGATGAAGAGACCGGCGTGGCGCCAGATCCAGACAACGATGGGTCGCAGTTGGAAGACGTCTCCCAAGAGGGCAGTCAAGACAGCCAACCTGGCCTGGCAGGCGTGGATGACGATGAAGATGGCAGCATTGACGAGGGCGCACTGGCTGATGATGACGAGGACGGCACCTCGGACGAAGACTGGGTCGACCCGGTGGTGTTTTACCTCAATGGTTCAACACTGATTGAGCGCACCCCAGCGTTATCGGCAACGAGTGGCGCGGACTACGTCGAGAACGTCGTGGCGACGGGTGTGACGGCCTTTCAGGTTGAGCGTTTGGCGACGGCCGGCAAGCGGTATCCGCGTGTGGCTGTCTCACTGACCCTCACGGCCGCCGACGGGCAAAGCTACACCTTGAGTGGCCTGGCGTTGGTGGGGGGTGATTTGTGAGGCGTGAGCGTGGGTATGTCTTGTTGAGCCTCATGTTCATTTTGTTCCTGCTTGCGAGCGTCAGCCTGCTGCTCAATCGCGAGGGTGGCATGAGTGTGCATTTGAGCGGCAGCGGGCAATCCGTTGCCGAGGCCAAGGCGCTTGCCTTGGCGGGCATCAACCACGCTATCTGGCGGGCCAATCAGCAAGATTGCAGCGGCTATACGGATGTGGCGCTCACGTCCTTTGGCCCGCACCAATATCAAGCGACGGTGTCACCGACATCAGGCTCGCCGGTGCGTGTGTCGGCAGAAGCGCTGCTGTCTGACGGGACACGCTATGTGTTGTCGCGTGACGATCAGCCGATTTTTCAGCCGGACTACCCACGACACCGCCAGACCACGGAAGCCGACGGTGCCAGAGATGCCTACGTCACCACACACGCCTGGTTCCGGTCATGGAAGTTGGGCATCTGGGACTATTTCTCCGTCAGTGGTGATGATAATGGTGTGCAGCGCTATGGGCTGTTGTATTTTGAGCTTACTGACATACCGTCTGACGCGCATATCCTGGACGCACGGCTGCGACTCCATGCGAATTCGATTGATTTGAACAGCAACCCCGGTACTGTCACGGCTCATCGTCTCCTGCTAGATTGGTCTGAGAACCAAGCCAATTACTACAATGCCAGTGATGGCGTGAGTTGGCAGTGGCCAGACGCTTTCGCGACGGATGTCGAGAGCGCGGTCTCGGTGGACAGCACGGCGTCGGGTGAAATGGCTTGGGATCTCACTGAATTGGTGTCGGCGTGGCATCAGGGGCAGTGGCACAACTACGGCGTGGCCTTGCGTGCGGACGATGCGGTTGAGCAGATCTATTATGCCGCGAGCGAGGACGATACCGCGGCGCTCGTGCCCACGTTGGAAGTCCGCTACACCTGCGTTTGCGGCGCGAGTTGCGGAACGATTCAGTTGCCGCCTGCAACGGCCCATTGGCCTTTCGACGAAACCAGCGGCAGCATTGCCGCAGAGATTATCGGTGGGCACGACGGCGATGGCGTCGACATCACCTGGACCGCCGGGCAGCTGCAAGGGGCTGTGGCCTTCGACGGGAACTCGGCTTCTGTGCGTGTCCCGCATGCCACGGCCCTATCGTTTAGCGGTGCCTTAACCCTCTCAGCCTGGGCCTATCTGGATGTGGAGCCAACCGGTAGCTACGCCGCGCAAACGATCTCAACCAAAGGGACAGACTCACACAGTGAGGAACACTGGTTTGGGGTGTGGGAGCACGAGTTGGAGTTTGGTTTTATGGAGGGTGGCACCTTTCGCAGCGTGGCGACGGATGCTTTGGCCGTAGGGGCGGGCGCTTGGTACCACTTCGCCGTCACGTTTGACAGCGCAGCGGATGAGGTGCGGTTTTATCGCGATGGGGTGCAAGTGGATGCCATCGCGTTTACCCACGATCTCACCCCCATCTCTGAAGACATCCTGATCGGCAGCAGCCAGTACGGGGAATACTGGTACGGTAAGCTCGATGACCTGCGCTTGTTTGATAGCGTATTGAGCTTGGCGGAGATACAGGCTCTGACCCAAGCGGGCGGGGTGACGCCGGCCTACACGCAGAACCTGCTCGATCGCTTCAATGACCGTGTGTTTTCGGGCAATCACGGTTCGTTTGCCTGGACGGCTGATTGGGAGGAAATCGGCGAATCCGATGGGGCCGACTCGGGTGACGTGCGGGTTCGATCGGACAGTGGGCGTGAAGATGTCTTGATGCTGAAAGACAACGATAACGGCGGCGAAGGCGTGCAGCGGCGCGCTAACCTCGCCAGCTGTAGCACCGCCGAGCTGGCGTTTGAGTCTCGACGCGACGGTTTGGATAACAACGATGATGCCGTCATCGTCAGTGTTTCGGCTAACGGTGGCGCTGATTGGGTGGAGCTGGGTCGTATCCAGGGCGATGCGACCGATGCCGATTATCAGCCACAGACCTATGACATCACCAGCCATATGGCCAGTGACACGGTCATACGGCTGCGCACCTCCCCATCCATGGGCAACGGCGATAAGGTCTTTATTGATAATCTTGAAGTGCGATTGACGGGTTGCAGCTAGCGCTGATCAGGCGTCGCGGCCAATAAAGTTTGCGCTGAACACGCCGAAAATGAAAGAGATGGATTATTTGACGTAGCACACGGAATTGTTGTGAACCTCATCATTCAAGGGGGCGGTCGTGCCTAGGCTGCTGGCCCTCTGTAACACAGGTTGTTGTCTGGCGATTGCCGTGCTGATGATTGGCATGGGGGCGAGCCTTGTCCACTACGCTCACACGCGGCAGGCGCTAGCAGATTACGCCACTGCCAGCGCGCAGTTGCTTGCGGCACTGCCGCCTGAGCAGGCGCAGCAGGCGAACTTTGCCCGCGACACCTTGGCGACCGTTGTCCGCCTTAGCCCCGCACCGTCGCTGCTCGCCGTTCACCTGGTCGATGCTGATGCGACTGTAGTTCAGCAGTACCCAGGTCAAGCCGACGCGTCATCGCCTTGGTCGCCACTCGCAGACGGGCGTGGTGGCCTACCTCAAGAGCCGATCCTGGGGCTACTGGGGGGCTTGTGTGGCCTTGTTGGTGTTGGCGGTGGGGGCCGCGACCTCCACGCGTTTTCGCACAGCGAGAGCGTCGACTCCCACGCAGGCGCAACTCGCGCGATTGCAGCAACTGCTGCCCGAGCCTGAACACACAGATCATCCCGCGTCCGATGCTTCAACACAGCCAAGCCTTAAAGTGCTGCTTGCGCGTGCTGAGGTCTACCTCGCGGAGGTCGCCTCAGAACGCACCGTCCTCAACACCAGCACCAAAGTGCTGGCCTATCAGAAGTTCAATGCCGAATCGATTCTGCGGTCGATCCCCGATGCGGTGCTGGTGTTGGATGAATCAGGCCAGGTTACGTTTGCGAATCAGCAGTTTTTGCGTTGGTATCAGTTACAGGATGAGAGCATTGTCGGCACCATGCCAACACAATGGTGCTCTGATCCTCACATGCTTGGCTTTTTACAACGCTATGAAGGCCAGCCCGCACGCCGAGCAGAAGTCGGCAATCCGCAGTCAGACCCTGCCGGTAAGCCAGGGGCGACCCTGTCGATGTCGGCCTTTCCGATGTTTTCATCGCGCGACGAAAAACACATTAGCAGTACCCTCATTGTGTTCAGCGATATCACCACTCAGGTGATGGCGCAAAAAGCGCGTGATGAGTTCGCTGCGGCCTTAGCTCACGAGTTGAAAACGCCCTTACACTCCATCGGTATGCACGCCGAGCTGTTACTGGGAGAAGACGGTGACGACCATGGGCTGCGTATTGAGTCAGCGAATTACATCAACACCGAGGTTGAGCACATCAGCGAACTCGTGCGCAATATGCTCAATATCACGCGTATCGAGACCGGCAGTCTCTCCATCAATCGCAAGCTGACCAAGCTCGGTGATTTACTGAACAACGCCATGGATAACCTCGAGACTACCGCCCGCGAGCAAGGTGTGACGATTCGCCGCCAACTGCCCGACACCGTTGAACCCAGCTATCTGGACAAAGATCTGCTGCGCGTGGCGGTCAACAACCTGCTTTCCAACGCGATTAAATACAATCGCCAGGGTGGTGAGGTGGTGGTTTCATTGAGTGAGAATGACAGTAACTTGGTGCTGACTGTCGCAGATACGGGCATTGGTATCAGTGAAGATGACAAGCAGCATGTGTTTGATAAATTTTTCCGCTCCGAGGATGAGCAGGTTCGCCATCGTTCGGGTCATGGTTTAGGGCTCTCGCTGGTGCGGGAGATCGTCGAGCTGCACAACGGCACGATCAGCGTTGAAAGTGCCATCGGTGAAGGGTCTGAGTTTACCCTTCGAATCAAGCGTATCAGTGTTCCCCTTCAGGAGGCGGCATGAGAGAAAAACGGATTTTGGTGGTAGACGATCAGCCGCACGTGAACCGTATCCTACAACGATCACTGATCCAGAGAGGCTACCAAGTGTCGGCAGCGAGCAATGGGGAACAGGCGCTCGAGCTGCTGCGCACAGAAGTCTTTGATGTGGTGATCACAGACTATCAGATGCCACGTATGGACGGGGTTGCATTGTGTGAGGCCTTTCGCGCAGAAAAACCCGACAGTGACACGCTGATGATTTTGTCCACAGCAGTCGCCGACGAGCGCTTGAGTGAGTGGGCAGAG
>DOIU01000377.1:0-1024 GCA_003511825.1 Gammaproteobacteria bacterium
ACAGGCCGCCTGAGCCTGTTCTCTTACTCAGAGTCAGAGCTTAAATATCCTTCAGGCTGTCCAGTCAATGGGGTCCACTTCAAGGCCTCGCACTGGCATCCCGGCAAAACCCATTCTTCCACAGGGAACTATCCATGGTACTCAGAACGATAACGATTTTGGCCGCACTAGTGGCAGCACCCATTGTTTTGGTCGCGGGATGCAGCAGTAGTAGCGACGACGACAATGGCAACGGCAACGGCATTGCAGGCAAGCCTCTGTACCTGGTAAGCACCTTGAATTTCACCGCAGACGATACCTTTAACCTGGTTTACATTGTCGATTCCATGGACGAGAACACTGAATTCGACCCGGCCAATGCCCTCGAAGTCGGCGGTTTTTCAACCTTTGGCGCACCGGAAGATAATCCTGACCGGGCGTTCTATGTCGGCTCGGGCGTGGAACCCGTGCTGCAGCGGTATCGGGTCAGTGACGAGGGCACTGTCTCACTTGACGGTGAGTTGAGCTTCGCGGGTTACGGTAAGACCAGCGCGGACTTCAACTTCGGGTGGCTGGTGTTTGCCTCGGCGGATAAGGCTTACTATGTGGATGTCCAAACCCTGACCTTGTTCATTCTCAATCCGACCGAAATGACCATTACCGACACCATCGCTATCGACGGTCTTGTCGGTGTCGATGGCGTGGTCCCCTCATCAGGATTCGCACAGGTTGACCAGAATCGCATCATCGTCCCAATCTCTTGGTTTCCGCCTGGCGCTGGCGCCACCCAGCTCGCCGAACTCATCATTGTGGATATGGACACCGATACCCTCTCCTACGATTCCACAACCCGCTGTGGCGGCAATATTTGGGCTACCAAAGATGCTGTCGGCAATATGTATTTCGGCGCTCACGCGATCGCCGGCATTACCCATGCGGCCGAGCTGAGCGATTACCCACCCTGCATCCTTCGGGTCTTAACCGGTGCTGATGGCTGGGACGACGATTACTTCGTCGATATGACGCGTTTCTCGGGCGACAATCG
>DOIU01000377.1:1351-6080 GCA_003511825.1 Gammaproteobacteria bacterium
CGCGTTTCTCGGGCGACAATCGAGCATCCGTGGTGGTCGTTCCTGGCGTAGGAGATACCGCATACAGTCTGGTTTACGGCGAAAACCAACCTGAGATTACCGCAGAAAATCAGGGCGGCCTGTATGCATCGGAGGTTTGGGAATACTGGAGTTACACGCTGGGTGACGAAGTCGCAACCGCAAAGAAGGTTCCCGGTATCGGACTGGCAACACCTTACGCTACCGGCGGCACGTTTGAATTGGCGGGCGAAGGTGAGGTTTCATTCGCTGCTCTCATCGGTGAGGGATTCGGTTCGACCGTTGTTTACAACACAGCCGATCCAGCAGCCTGGGAAGAGATCACGACCATCTCGGGTTTTGTCATCGATATTCAGCAAATCAACTGAAGCAGCTATTTGTTGTCCGCCCCACCCGACAACCTCGGAAAAATCCCGTATAGACAGGACAGGCACCGTATAGACAGGACAGGCACTAACATCGGCAATCAGATTTGCCCGATTGCCAAGATGAGAAAGAGTCCAACTAAAAGCCTTTGAATACGAAGCCCATACACAATCCTGCCCGTGACCTAGAAACAGTGCCTGTCCAGGTAGTGGTGCAGGTAGTGTAGTGCCTGTCCACATTCGTACGGTGATAGGCCGATAGTGCCAATCAGTTAAGGTTCATACAGTTTGCATAATACGTAATGGTCGCCGGCCAATCCGAAAACATCCCCTGGATGCCGACATCTTTGGCGAGAATGTCCAAGACTCTATAGGTGTCCCCGTCCTGCGTGATAGCTTCCGCAATAGACTGGTAATACCATCCACCCCCGGTGCTCAAGGGGCCAGAGCTTTCCAGTGTCCAGGTGACGATCTCAAGACCAACGGCTTTCGCTGACTTGGCATAAGCGGTTGGGACAATCTGTCCGGTGCTATCGAGACGCAATAAGAACCATAGTGGCGGTGCGATGATGCGCACATCCTCAGCCACCAGTTCCTCCATGGTCGGAGACCACGTCGATGGGCTGTCAGGGTCAAACCCATCGTCACTGTATCGACCATCAAGGAAAACCCCTTGCATACCGAACTCGGGTTCGTTGGCAATCCAGTAACGAAGGTCTTGAAGATTAAACGATTGTGGCCAGACGCTGTCAGCGGGAACATTGGCCGCTTTGTAGTCGTTGATCAGTTGTTGCGCGTAGATCTCTTGGGTGTAATCACCCTCAAAGGGCATAGCCACACCCGGCTTTTTCAGCTCTGGTGTCATTTTCACGTTCAGTGACGTAAACAGCGCAATACTCTCGGCGTGGCTGAGCAAGGTCCCTCGTGACGCGTACAGATCGGTTTTCCAGCTTTCGGGCGGGCTCATGTATTCTTGCACAGTGGTCGCTTGTGTATTGCCGGTATCCATCTTGCCGCGCAAGCTTTTAAACTCCGCCAAGGTAAGATCGCTGGTACAACATTTGACACTTGCAGGCATGCCTGAGGCAGGGTCCGCTGGCGTGAACGGTACCGTACATTTGCTGGCTAGCGCTGTCTCGAGAATATTTGTCGTCTCATGCAGATCGCATTGCGAATGGCGGCATACCAGCGCTCGGTCTTTGGTGAAGGTGACATCGCACTCAATGATGCCAGCCCCCATTCTCGCCGCAGCTTCATAAGACTCTTGGGTATGCTCGGGGAATTGCAAGGGAGCACCGCGATGCCCAATCGAAAAGTCAGTTTTGAAAAAGGGGCCATCTTTGCACGCACGCAGCGCCGCTTTTAGATCGCCTTCGTCCATATCCTCAACCAAAAAAAATGGACGCGGCCCCAATTGCACATCGGTCGCGACAGGCACAGACGATGGCGGCGGATCGGTGTCATCGCCATTGGAATCGCTATCACACCCGCTGAGACCGATCACCAGCATTATTACTAAGCAAACGACTGCAATCAAAAACAGCCTCGTACGGACTTTGGGGGGGCACGGTTCATTGGATCCGAAAAATCGCTCAAGATCTTTCATGAAATTAACTCACATCACCAAACATTCGTCGCCACACCCACCGCAATGCGTCGGCGTCGGGACGTTGCGCAGGAGCACGCTCCGGCGGCACTAACGGGCTGATACCCTTCTCCTGACGTACTCCAACATAAAAAGAGAACACGTAGCGCGGTTCGTAGCCCATGCGCAGATCGCTCACCTCGACCCTGCCATCGGTCTCCTGAACACGATAAAATCCCTTGGTAAACCAGCGCAATCGCTCCACTGCAGGGGCATTCTCGATGGACGAGAGCAAGCGCTCCTCACTCGGATAGTGCTCAAAACGGACATCCGATGACACATCAAACAGTGAGTAAAAACCCTCACGATACCCATCGGGTGACATCGCCACGATGCGCCAAAGCAGCACATTAAACGGTGTTGGTGTCGCGAGCACCTGGTCATACGCGACCCCCTGCTTAACCAATGCGGTCTCCGCAGTTTCCTGAACGTGTGCCTGTATCTGGAAAGACAATGCAAGATAGGCGGTACTGAGTCCGAGTACCACGAGGTTCGCTCGTCGAGCGGTGACAAGATGACGTCGGGAGACGGCAGCCCACAGCACACCCACAAGCAACAAGAGCGTATACACCGGGTCAATAATAAAACTGCTACCCAACCCCACTGGCGGCCCGGTGTACGGCCAAAAGAGCTGGGTGCCGTAGATGGTGGTGGCGTCTAACAACGCATGCGTCGCGAATGCGAGCCAAACAAGCAACGACCAGTGAAAAACCGATACACCGTCTTTCGCATGCAAACGTGCAAGCCCTGCCCCTATAATCGGCGCGACCACTGTATGCGTTACCAACGAGTGGCTGAAACCACGATGATTGGTCACCGCAGCTACGGCATCCGGCTGTGATATCAGCACATCCAAATCTGGCATCCCGCCTAGAACGGCGCCCCACAATAGCGCCTTCCGGCCCACGCGTGCACCTAAGGTCGCATGCCCCACAGCGGCACCGAGCAACATCTGGGTAATCTGATCCATACGCAAAAACTCAGCTAATCGTCAAAAAGAACATACCAACATGGCATTGGAGAGACGCCTGCCGGCATTAAGCACAGTGGCACTAGGATTCTTTTGCCCCTGCACCCGACGACACCGGTTCGCTCTCTTTCAAACTCATTTTTAAGATGAGGTAACCCAATACACCCGATAAGAATGACCCCAAAATAATCCCCAGGCGTTCATCGAATAAGCGATCAACTCCCGACTCCTCAAACGCCAACGAGCCGATAAACAAACTCATCGTGAAACCGATCCCACACAACGCGGAGGTGCCGTAGAGGCTTAGCATATTCATACCGGCCGGCAGCGGCACGATGCGCAGGCGAATAAATGCCCAACAAAAACAAAATATACCCACTTGCTTCCCGATAAATAGACCGAGAGAGATGCCTATCGGCACGCCGTGAAACACTTGCTCAAGCGTGACGCCACTCAGATTGAGACCCGCATTGGCGAAGGCAAACACAGGCAGCACAAAAAAGGCAACGACAGAGTGTAAATCGTGTTCGAGGCTCTTAAGCGGAGAGTAGCTCGGATTTTCATTTGAGCGGATGGGTATGAACATGGCCAACGCGACACCGGCTAGCGTCGCATGCACACCTGACTTCAACAACGCTGTCCACATAATGAGGCCAATCAAAATATAGGGACTTTTTGATATGACATTGCGTCGGTTTAAGTAAAAAAGAACAGGCACGCAAGCCGCAACCACGAACAAGGCCAGCAACGAGATTTTTGACGTATAAAACAAGGCGATGATGATAATGGCGCCGATGTCATCGAATATCGCCAGCGATGTCAAAAAGATTTTGATGGACGTCGGCACCCGCGATCCCAGCAGTGACAAAATGCCCAGAGCAAAAGCGATATCCGTCGCCGCAGGTATCGCCCAACCGTTCACGGCGACAGGATCGTCGTGGTTAAAATAGAGGTAAATGAGTGCCGGAACAACCATACCGCCAATAGCACCCACGCCAGGCAAAATGATATTCTTCTTATCGGAAAGCTCACCCTCAAGCAGCTCGCGTTTGAGCTCAAGCCCAACCAGAAAAAAGAAAACGGCCATCAAACCATCGTTGATCCAGAGCAACAGCGGCTTGGCGATTTCCAGAGCGCCCACGCGTATCTCTACCGGCGTGGACAACAGGAGCTGGTAAATCGGTTCCAAGGGTGAATTAGCAAACAGTATGGCCAACACCGCTGACGCAATGAGCAGCAACCCTCCCGCAGATTCCAAGCGAAAAAAAGACGCAATGAACGATTCTTGTCGGCTTTTCATAACTCCCCACATTGGCTAAGAACGCTCGAGAACAAATGGTACGTCGTGACTATAGTGCACATTCGCTGCATTGGCGAAGATCTCAATGGTAGCCACGCTCAACCCACCATGACACACACCCAGAGCAAGCGAGCACCGGGTCATCACATCATGGCTTCGCGTCCTTCACGCATCGGAATCCAGTATGATTGCTCGGCGATTCGCTGTCGAACGGCTGGCGTGAACCTGGCTGATACCCTTTACACCAAGCATCAGAGCAGAGAAAAGACCCGCCGCGAGCAACCCGATGCGACACGCGTTGACCGGGCGCGCCGATAACGCGATAGCCAGGCCCCGTCGGATTGGGTTGCGTGGCTGAGGCCATCGCGTACGCCTGCGGATGATAGTAGTCTGCGACGATTTCCCACACATTACCGGCCATATCATACAAA
>DOIU01000502.1:0-10828 GCA_003511825.1 Gammaproteobacteria bacterium
GGGCTGTAACTCAGATAAATACACGTGCTCGTCGGCATGCGACTGCATCGACAACCCAGCGGCGTGCATCTCACGAACATGGTCCCAAGTGACAAAGCCCGGTTTCCCCACCATGGCGGTGTTCAGGTAGAACTCCGCACACCACTGCCCTGCTTCGAGGTGAGGAAAAGCTCTCACGTAGTTGCTGATATGCCCGTCATCGAAGGTCAGGATATGTGTGTCCAGGCGGGCACCTTCAATGACTTGCGCCAACGATCGGCGCGGCTGGATGACCTGAAGGTGGGTGACAAATGCCGCCTCACTCACGCCATAGTGCGGATCGGCGCCGATGATGTCATCGTCGTCACCGACCGCGTGATACATGAATACGGCTTTCATGGCTGCACGACTTCCCAGCTCACGTCTGATTTGCGTAGTAGAGCTTAGCGAATTGCCTTGCGACAATATCCGTGCTGTAGTGTTGTTCCATTTTTTCGCGTCCTTTTCGTCCCATTGACCACCGTCCATCGGCATCACTCAGCATGCGTCCCAACTTATCGCGCAACGCATCTCGATCACCTGCAGGAAACAAAAATCCCGTGACACCCTCTTCGACCAAGTCCTGATTGCCACTGATGTCTGATGCGACGACCGGCAGTGACGCGCTCATGGCTTCTAATACAGAATTGGGTAGACCTTCGGCATACGAGGGTTGCACATAGATATCGAGGGTGTTTAAGAATGCGGGCACATCGGTGACCTCTCCAAGGAAGCGCACTCGCTCCTGAAGCGACAACTGCGCCACTTGCGCCTCAAGGTCAGCAACGACATCACCAACACCGGCAATATCGAGCGTTACGGGCTTACCATCAACGGCCGGTAAATCAAATAGGGCATCAAGCAATACATCAAGGCCTTTCACCGCTTCAATGCGCCCACAAAAGCCAACTCGGACGGTTTCAGTAGTGGTTTTCGTCGGGGCGGAGAAACGTGTTAAGTCCACCGCGTTGGGTATGGCAAGAATTTGAGACGGGCGAAAACCATTCTCACGCAGGATATCTTGCGTGTACTGCGAAATCGCGTGCATATAGTCAACGCGCTTCGTCAACAACCGCAGCGGACCGAGCAGCGGATGAAAACGTCGACGTCTATCCAATATGCCCCCGGTAAACTCGTAGTGACCCGACACCTTTGCCACCACAGGAATCCCAAGCCACGGCCGCATCAGCCCTAATGTCGCGGCCATCAGTTTGGTGACATGCACATGAAAATACGCATAGCGATGTCGACGCTTGAGCACAAACCACGCAAACACCCACATCAGATGCAAAGCACCCAGTAACTTGATTTCGCGATAAAACACGCGATGCAAAGAAAAGCCCCGGAAGTCTTCGTGGGCAGGCAAGGTGCGGTCGGTGCACGCATAGACAAACTCGACGGTCACACCCTGCGCTCTGAGCGCTTCGGCGAGCACGATGGCCTGTCGCTCGGCACCGCCCAATGAATTAAATTCCGCATCAAGTACAAAGAGAACGGGTTTGCGCACGTGTGCTTCGCCGGCGAAGGTTCGGCTATCAGCGTCGAGGTTTGCGGTCATGGCAGCGTGGTGCGGTATCAGTTGATTATACTGAGGTCAAAAAAGTCAAGCTTGTCGTCGTTGCGCCGCGAACGAAAAGGATCCCAGTGCAGCCCAATGGAATAGATATGTTCCTCATATTCTCGCTCGCCAAAGGCGCCGCTGCCTTCGCGCACATCACCATCACCCAACTCATATTCAGCCTCTGCCTTGAGTGTCAGGTTCCGGTTCAACTGGTACACCGCCTCAGCACTGACGGTGTAAAGCGCTTCTTCGAAGTCTTCGTCAGTATAGTCTTTTTGCTCAGCGGAAACGCCCAGAGAGGCCGTCACTCGATTGCTCAGGGCGCGATCAACCGTGGCGAAAACCAGGTAGGTGTTGTGATCATTCACAAACTGCGCTTCGGTCTGCGCATCTTCGATGTAATCCAAGGCGCGCCCTTCAACGCCGATATCCATACGGGTCATAACACCCTTGTAGTAATAGCTTATGCCAGCGCTGGTTTCATAGAACAGACCGTTCTCATCTTCGGTGGCGAATTCTCCAGATTCGTTTAACTGTGCATTCGACAGCACAGACTCATCCGATAGATTATACCCGGCACTCAGCACCACGCCCGCCCGTCGTGTAAATAGATGATTCCAGCTCACGTCCATGGTGGCCGTTGTGTCACTGTCTGCACCCGAGACGTCAGTTTGCAGGTAAGACGCCCCGACCGATACATCAAAGCTGTCTGCCTTTGTATTGTAGGCGTAGTACGTCCGGAGTTCACTGTGGGAATAATCAACACGTCGAGCGGATTCGTCAAACATCATCTCGGTGTGATCAAGCGTTAAGCCCCAATTACTTCGGGACGAAACAAATTTGTCGTAAAAAGAACTCAGCTTAACACGCTGATAATTGCCATCTTCATCTTCGCGATCATGATGGGTGTAATACAAATTCGCTCCCAGCTCATGCTCTGCTCCGACGGTGAATTTTGCTTGCGGTCCGGTGATAAAATAATTGACCCTTTCCGCATCACGCGTATCCACAGCCAAGCTGGTGTCGTTGTCCGCATACCCTAAGGCATCGGCAATGTACCAGGAAAATACGCGCGGGGTAATCGCAATCTCACTCGCGCCAAGGAAGCTGATGAGCGCCTCATCTTCGAACAAATCGTCCTGGTAGTCCTTGTACTCAATATTGGCGAGAAAGTCTGTCTTGGCCCGAGAGGTCACATGATTGCCAAACAGGCCCAGACGTACATTGTGAGTCAACTCATCGGTTTTTTCTTCGCCATCATCCACCCGGAACAGATTGTCCGTATAGTCGGCGCGGTATTCGGCGTCATAGCCAAAAGCCGCATATACCGCAGGGCTGGCAACACTGATTGCCACAGCCAGAGGCAGCGCTCGTATCATATCAACCATACAGAAGGTTACCTCTAGAAGCTGGCGTGAGGTTCGTTGTTTAACACAACCCCGACCAGCTTCTGCTCATCGATCTCATCCACAACGGTTTCGATGACATTAGGTGAGACCCCCCCATAGGGCACGACGAGAATGATAAAGTCGCACAAATCCGCGACGACTCGCGCGTCTACGGAGGACGAGATACTGGGCGCGTCAATGACGACAAAACGATTGTCATAGCGCTGCTTAATCTCATCGAGAAAGGACGACATTTTTTTTGAGGTCAGATGCTCAGTGTCTCCTTCCATGCGGTTACCGATAGGCACTATGCGCATACGGGGTATACCCGAAGGCGATACAATATTCTCAATACCGATATTGGGGTCAGACAAGTAATCGAGCAAACCATACTGTGGCTTGAGCTTGATCATCTCAAGCATTTTATGCAAGGTTGGGTCGTACATATTGCCATCAATCAACAACGAGGTTTTCGCACGATCAAATGATATGGTCGAGGCAAGATTCAGGGCGATAAAACTTGCCCCACCTTCCGGCACAACCGATGTGACCATCACGGTAAAGTTGCCCTCTGGGCAGGCCTGGAAGAGCTTTGTTCGCATTTGGCGCAAGGAATCAACCAACGCCCGGTTCTTGGAGCGCGGGTGTACGACACCAATGCGCTCCAGTTGCTTGTCGGTGAACAAGCGGGGGTCTTGCATGAACCCAACTTCAGACTCGGTACTCGGGTTGAGTAACTCGCCCTGCGCTTGTGGCGTCGCCAGCGACACCATGGCTTGCGTCTCGCGCTTTCTCGCGCGGCGCCGCTGTTTGCGCTGCGTGTTCTCAAGGATCGAACGAACGTTGGCTATTCTAGCCCGATTATCAGTCATCTTAAGAGCCCTGCGTGTACTTCAACCATGATACGAAGGCGTAGATGATCAACACGCATATGATCAATGCTGTCAATGTACTGCGTTTTGCGTACCATGGGTCTTTTTCTCGCGTCGATGCCATGTGCGGCACCACCGCCAACAACGGTAATTCGAGTTCTTCACTGACGGTTGACGCCAAGCGGACACGCGGATCAACCTGTAAAAACGCAATCAAGAGCGCCAAGGGGATAGCAAACCCTAAAACAATACCCGCCAGCGCAAAATGCATGAAGCGAATACCCTTAGGTAGAATGGGATAAGACGCTGGTTCTTGAATACGGTAAAGCACACCTTGTCGCTCCTGATCAAGCGTCATGGATACCCGTGCGCTTTCTCGTCGCTTGAGCAGATCCTGGAAAATATCGTGGTTCACTTGGTTGTCGCGCGACAGATCAGAGAGCTTGCGCTCAACATCTGTGGTTTTGTTCGACCGATTCAACTCTTTCTCTAGCAACACTTGCGTGTGCTCCAGCCTCGATTGCAACGAGTTGGCATCCGCCTCCGCGCTGGAGGCCTCGGCTTTGAGTTTCTGGTAGATAGGATTCAAGGAGGTGGTGTTAGAGACAAAAGCGTCCTGCCCTATCACGAGCGTACTGCCCCGCCTCGCTTGTTCCTCACGTACGCGCTTCTCACGTGAGGCAAGCTGGCGCAAATCATCGATCTGCTGACGCAGTTTGACGATATCGGGATAGTCTTCGGTATAAGACAGCAAGAGCAAATTCATCTCAGACTGCAGCTCATTAATCTGGTTGAGATACTGGCTCTCTCGATAAACATTATCTGCAGTAATCGCTACACGCGACAACTCGCGTTGCAGCGCATCGGCGCGTGAGCGCGCCTCCGCATACTCCAATTCGGTAGACTCGATCTGACGTCTCAACTCCAGAATGCGGGCATCGAGATTTTTCTCTGTGCCTGGACGCGCATCGGACGTCTGAGTACGGAAGTCTTGCAGCCGTTTTTCGGAATCGGCCAGTTTTTTCCGATAGGTTTCAACCTGGCTGTCGATGAAGTCGAACGCCTTCTCACTCTCTGTCGCCTGGTCCTCTTTTGTTTTGTCGAGGAACAAATCGGCAAAGCGGCGGGTGGTATCGTAAGCTGTGCGGGGTTCAGAATGCTCGAAGCCGATGCGCAGCAGCGTTGTACCTTGGTTCTCGATGGACGTTTTCTCGATGATTTTTTCTTTGATGCGCTCTTTTTCTTCGAGGCTCATACTGTCATCCACCCAGCCGCCTCGCGCCATCACTGTATCGAGAATCTCCTGACTGAACAGGATTTCTGATGCGACATACACCTGGTCGCGGTTAGCCGTGGATACGGCGGCACCCTCAAGCAGAGGTCGCACGATATTGCTGTCATCGATGAACAGGGTAACCGTGGATTCAAACTTGTTTTGCCACAAGAACCCCATCGCGAGGAACGCGAGACTGATCAAGCAAAACAGCAACACCAGCGACGTGCGCCGCTTGATGCTTTCGCGGGCCAGCAAGGGTGCCCATTCTTCTAACGTGATTTTCGCCATGTGATCGACTTCGGCCAGTAATACTTAGAAACGACGCTCAGGTATAGACACCACATCGCCAGGTTCGAGCGCGTAGTTGCTCTCTAGCTGCCCCTTGTTCAGTATCTGTTCCAGGTAAATGGGGTAAGACTTGACACCTTCCGTTGTCTTACGATGCAGAAAGGCACGGTCAGGTTCCGCAAATTCATTCACACCACCGGCTTCGAGCACCAAATCGAGCACCGTCATGCCTTGACGGAAACCGATAGATTTTGGCGCTGCGACGGCACCCACCACTCTGACGCGGGACAAGAATTCATGACTGACAAGGTCGGATACGATTACCGTTGCCTTGGGGCTGCGAATGTACTGCGCCAACCGCGACTCTACCGTCCGCGCAACATCCTCGGGGCTTTCGCCTGAGGCCAGCACGTCCCCAATCAAAGGCACGGAGACATAGCCGTCGGGGCGCACAGGCACCTCAACGGAAAGGTTTGGATTCTTCCACACCTTGATATTGACTACATCACCTGGGCCGATCTTATACGACGGTGTTTCACTGACAGGTGAGGCTATGGGCTTCAATTCATCCGCAATCGGCTTCGGTCCTGAACCGCACGCCACCACCAGCGTGAGCGCACAGCAAACCAGCAAGAGTTTCCGTAAGATAGACATGTAATTAAGACCTTAACCCATTGTTATGATTGATAAAAATAAACAAAGCCGAGCTATTCTGAACAGAATCGTGGCTACGCGTCCGAACGTTTTGCCAAGACACCTCACGGTGTAAGCGCCAGCCAATCGGCACCGCCAGTGCAGTCTCTTGTCCCTTATCGGCTTGATTCGCTTTAAATTAATACACGCGATTGTAGAGGGAGCGGTATTATCTCAGCGTTATATTTCCGTAAACAACCGGAAAACTGAAATTTCACATTGTCGTTAAGTCTTGCGTCTGCGTCCCCTCTCACCCATGCCGAAAGCCCATAGTTTTTCCCCTTTGTAAGATTTGTATTAGTATTTAGGCTGTGACGTGTATGCCGATAAACTTCGGTGAACCGCGCAGTTCTCGTGGCTTACAACGATAAGAATGAATCGAGATTACCAAACAAGCTACAAAATCCTCAATTTGCCACCTAAAACGGAGTGGTCTGAGGTCAAACTCGCCTACCGCAGGCAAGTTCAGCTTTGGCATCCCGACCGCCACCAATCGTCTACCGAGGCGCACCAGCGCGCCAGCGAACGGTTTATTGCAGCAAGCCAAGCGTTTGAGCACATTAAGCGATTTTATCGCGAAAACGGGCATCTGCCCGTCATTGTTGAACAACCTCAAACACGGCAAAGGGGCCCTTCAGACGCCGACATCGAGCGCTTCTGTCAATCCAGCGAACGCAAACCGAGCAAACCACGACCAACCGGTGTGACGTTTGGCAGATTGTGCTTTGGCTTAGGCGTGGGTGGACTGACTGTGCTGGCTTTTATCTACATCAGTGACTATCGGGCTCGCCAGAGCAATGTCGAGCTGTACAATTCACACAAAGATACGTTAGACAGACATCAACCAAACCCCAGCAATGCGTCGGATATTGGCAAGGTCTACTGGCTAAATGATCTGAATCGCAATTTTCAGCAGGGCAATCCGCTCGGCGCTTCCGCACCGAATGTGGGCGAGAGTCTGGAACGACGCATGCACGAAACTCAGCAATAGCTAGGGACCTCACTCACTGCCCTAGACTACTGCCCTATCAACGCACCCCTTTGCCAAACAGCACGACCTCTGCAGTCTGGAACAAAATCAGCAAATCCAGAAACATGGTGTGATTTTTCACGTAGTAGAGATCAAACTCCTGCTTGTGGCGGGAATCGGTGATTGAAGCGCCATAGGGGTAGCAGACCTGCGCCCATCCCGTCACACCCGGTTTGACGCGATGACGCTCACGATAGTAGGGAATCTCTCGCTCAAGGTCCTGGATGATTTCGGGGCGCTCTGGTCTTGGCCCAACGAAGCTCATATCACCCCGCAAGACATTGATGATTTGGGGCAATTCATCAATACGCGTCCGCCGGATAAAGGCGCCCACGCGCGTCACACGACTGTCGTTGCGACTTGCCCACTGGGGCTTGCCATTTTCCTCGGCGTTCACAGACATGCTACGAAATTTAAGCACAGAGAACGATTCGTTGCGTTGCCCAGTCCGCACCTGGCGGTAAATGACCGGACAATGCGAACCGTCTTCCAGCTTGATGGCGAGCGCCGCCAAGGCCATGATCGGCCAGGTAAACAGCAGTAACAACGTGCTTACGGTGACGTCAAACGTGCGCTTGAAAACGTCCCGCAATGCACCCTGATCAAACCCATCTGAAAAGATCATCCAATCTGGCGTCAAGATATCCAGGGGCAATTTACCTTGTTCACGCTCAAAGAACGTCAGCACATCGATAATGTCGATGCCGCTGAGCTTGCACTCAAGCAGCTCATCAATCGGCAATCGGTTGCGACGCTCATCAAGCGCAACGATTAATTCCTCAACATTATTCTCTTCACAGTATTGCAGCAGCGACTTGTTCGGCAGTGAGATCACACCCTGATCGACAACGGCCTCTTCGTCGCTGTGCAGACCGATATCAATGTAATTGACAACTGTGAAACCGCGCCGATCCGATTTTCGTCGCAGGCGCGCACCAATAGAGGCCGCACGCTTGCCCGTCCCCAAGACAGCAACCCTGACCTTAATGAATTCTTTATCCACGTAATAGACGAAAAGCGGGCGCACAGTACCCACGATGAAAAACGCCAGCACCATAGCGATCATTAAGACGCCACGGCCGAGATACAAGCTTGGGAAGAAGTAGTACACCAGGGCGAGCACAAAAATCCCGACCAAAAAGCCGATCAGGATGCGCAACAACACACCCAATGAGCCGCCGCGAAAGCTCGACTGATAGAGCCCCATGGCCGTCATGGACGCCGTCATCACAACACCAAACATCAGCGCACTGACGAGCGGGTCATCACTACCCTCAAGAGACACCAGTTCCAAGCCGTCAAATCGGACATAGACGGCAACAAATACTGCAAGCGCGCACACCAGGAACTCAATTAAGGCCAGCGCCAGAAACGGCACCCGCAAATAATGTCTAAAAACTCTGAACGTGCCCACTGTGTCTTCGTCGTAATCGTAATTCCGCGCGCGACGCACGCTCTTAGTACAAAATAACGGTCTACTGAAAGGTATCGGTAGTCTGGTAGCGATCTAAAGAAATCCTAAGATTACCGATGTATACAGGTATAATCTTCCGGGACGGAGAACAAGCGATTTCGCGGGCGTAGTCTACCACCCGCGTGGCCGCAGTTCTTCCATTGTTCTTGGAATTCACAAAGTGTAAGTAATTTCTGCCCGCATACTGGACTTCGACATGTTTGATCTTGCCAACAATACACGCCTCGGCATCATTGGCCTTGGCTACGTGGGACTGCCACTTGCCGTCGAGTTCGGTAAAAAACTTGAGACCGTGGGTTTTGATATTGACGCCAGTCGTATCGCAGAACTGCGCGATGGCCACGACAAGACGCTTGAGGTGGAAAATGATGAGCTGCAAAGCGCAAATCATCTTAGCTTTACCCACGAGCTGTCAGGCATCAGTGACTGTAATGTATATATCGTTACCGTCCCAACACCGATTAATCAGCACAAGCAACCTGATCTGACCCCGCTGATCAAAGCCAGCGAATCGATCGGGGGTGTCCTGAAAAAAGGCGATGTGGTTATCTACGAATCGACCGTTTACCCGGGTGCCACCGAAGAAGTGTGTGTTCCCATACTAGAGGCGCAATCGGGCTTGGTATTTAACACTGATTTCTACGCCGGCTACAGCCCCGAGCGAATTAACCCCGGCGATAAAGAACACCGTGTCAATACGATCATGAAAGTCACCTCCGGCTCTACCGTTGAGGTGGCTGAACGCATTGACGCGCTCTACCGCGAAATCATTACCGCCGGCACGCACCTCGCCAGCAGCATCCGCGTCGCCGAGGCAGCCAAAGTCATCGAAAATACTCAACGGGACTTGAACATCGCCTTGGTTAACGAACTCGCGGTTATCTTTAATAAACTCGGTATCGACACCTTAGAAGTGCTCGAAGCTGCGGGGACAAAGTGGAACTTTTTACCGTTTCGGCCTGGCTTGGTCGGCGGGCACTGTATCAGCGTCGACCCCTACTATTTGACGCACAAAGCACAGGAGATCGGCTACCACCCTCAGGTGATCCTGTCTGGCCGCCAAATCAACGACAACATGGGCAGCTACGTCGCCGAGCAAGTCGTTAAGATGATGACCCGCAATCGCGTGCATGTCGTGGGTGCCAATATCCTGGTGCTGGGTTTCGCCTTCAAAGAAAACTGCCCCGATCTGCGCAATACGCGCGTCGTTGATATTATCCAAGAGCTTGATAACTACCACGCCAGCGTTGACGTCTATGACCCGTGGATCAGCCCCGAAGAAGCGGCAGACGAGTATGGCATCACCCCCGTTGAAGCCCCTGAGGAAAACCACTATGACGCGATCATTGTGGCTGTCGGCCATCGACAGTTCCTTGAAATGGGTGCATCGGGTATTCGCCGCTTTGGTAAATCACAGCACATTTTGTATGACATCAAGAGCATCCTTAACAAAGATGCCGTGGACGCACGCTTGTAATAATACACCACGCCATCTGCGCGTATTCTTCTGACCAGCAACAGTGAAAACAGACGTATCATGAAAGTACTTGTAACCGGAACTGCGGGATTTATCGGCTCAACGCTGGCGCATCGTTTACTGGATCGTGGCGACGAGGTCATCGGCATCGATAACGTCAATGACTACTACGATGTCAATCTCAAGCTCGCCCGCTTGGAGAAACTGACGGTCAAATCAGGATTCACTGAGGTGCGTGGCGATCTTGAAGACCGGGCATTGATTGAACAGGTTTTCGCTCAACACAAGCCGCAACGCGTCGTCAATCTCGCGGCACAGGCGGGCGTGCGCTATTCGCTAGAAAACCCCTATGCCTATATTGATGCCAATATTGTCGGGTTTATGAACATCCTGGAAGCGTGTCGTCATGGTGACGTTGAACACCTGGTCTACGCGTCATCAAGTTCGGTTTATGGCGCGAATACACTGATGCCGTTCAGTGTCCACGCTAACGTGGACCACCCGGTCAGCCTGTATGCCGCCACCAAAAAAGCCAACGAACTCATGGCGCACACCTACAGCCATCTGTATGGTTTACCCACCACAGGCTTGCGTTTTTTCACCGTCTATGGCCCCTGGGGTCGCCCCGATATGGCGCTGTTCCTATTCACCCGTAAAATACTCAATGGCGAACCCATTGACGTGTTCAACAACGGCAACCATCGACGAGATTTCACTTACATTGATGATATTGTTGAAGGCGTGATTCGCA
>DOIU01000502.1:11126-11361 GCA_003511825.1 Gammaproteobacteria bacterium
ATTGTTGAAGGCGTGATTCGCACACTGGACAAGGTCGCGGCCACCAACGACACTTGGGACGGCGATCATCCTGACCCGGGCACCAGCAAGGCGCCATTTCGACTCTACAACATCGGCAACAACAACCCCGTCAATCTCATGGATTACATTGAGACACTGGAAAACGCGCTGGGCAGAACGGTAGAAAAAAACCTCTTGCCACTGCAACCCGGCGATGTCCCTGATACCTACGCTG
>DOIU01000426.1 GCA_003511825.1 Gammaproteobacteria bacterium
TTTATCAACCACCGCTTGCGTCCGGTCCAGCGAACTGCCATCGGGCAAAAACACGGCGGCAATATAATAGCCTTGGTCCTCTTCCGGTACCAGCGAACTCGGCGTGTTCACCCACAACTGAGCCGTTATCGCCACCATGCCCCCAAACAACAACAAGGTGACCACCGAGCGTTTCAACATAAAGCGCACGCCCCGCACATAGCCCTTAGTCGAGCGGCTAAAGAATCGATTAAAGCCACGAAAGAAAAAATTGGTTTGCTTATGCTCGTTGCGCAAAATCATCACGCACAACGACGGTGTCATCGTGAGTGCAACGACGCCGGACAAGGAGACAGATATCGCAATGGTAATCGCAAATTGCCGATAGAGTTCGCCGGTTAACCCCCCCAAAAACGCAATCGGAACGAAGACCGACACCAACACTAGGACAATCGCGACAATCGGCCCACTGACCTCTTTCATGGCTTGTATCGCCGCGTCACGCGCAGATTTTGCCTGCTCATGCATGATCCGCTCAACATTCTCCAACACGACAATGGCGTCGTCGACCACGATGCCGATGGACAAGACCATGCCAAACAACGTCAAGGTGTTGATCGAAAAGCCAAGCATGTACATGCCGGCAAAGGTCCCCAGCAGCGATACGGGCACGGCTAAGGTCGGGATCAAGGTTGCCCGCCAATTTTGCAAAAAGAGATACACGACCAAAAACACCAGCAACATGGCCTCGCCAAGTGTTTTCAAGACTTCTCGGATGGACACTTCCACAAAGCGCGTCGTGTCGTAAGGCACTTCAACGCGAATGGACTCAGGAAATGCCGGACGCAGTTCATCCAATGCCGCCTTCACGGCATCCCCGACCGCCAGCGCGTTTGAACCGGGCTGCAGGAAGACCCCGATCAAAGCGGACTCATGGCCGTTGTACGTCCCATTAAAATTGTAGCTCTGCGCGCCCAGCTCCACACGCGCCACATCGCGCAGCCTCAGACTGCTGCCATCGGGCCCGGTACGGATAATGACGTCACCAAACTCTTCGACGCTGCTCAAGCGGCCAGATGTCGTGATGCTGTAGACCAACTCTTGGTCGCCGCCAATGGGCGAGTCGCCGATTTTACCTGCAGCAAACTGCGCATTCTGCTCGTTGACCACGCGCGCAACGTCGTCCACCGTCACGCCCAGCTGCGCCATCCGGTCGGGGTTTAACCACACCCGCATGGCGTAATCTTTGGCGCCAAAGATTTGCACATCTGCGGCGCCAGGAATCCGCTTCAGCCGGTCCAGGACATTGAGTTTGATATAGTTGGAAATGAACAACGCATCGTAGCGTGCATCATCGCTGTAGAATGCCAGCACTTGTAAAAACGACGAACTCCCCTTCTGTACAGCCACACCCTGGCGGCGCACTTCTTGAGGCAACCGTGTTTCGATTTGCTTCACACGGTTATTCACGTTGAGGGTCGCTTGGTCGACATCGGCGCCAATATCAAACGTCACCTCAATGGTCACTTCACCGGCTGAACTGGACGTCGAACTCATGTAAATCATGTCTTCGACGCCATTGACGGCGTTCTCAATCGGCGCTGCGACAGCCTGCTCAATGACTTCGGCTGACGCCCCAGGGTATACGGCGACAATCCGCACGACCGGCGGCGCGATCTCTGGATACTGCGAGATCGGCAGTGCGCGCATCGCAGCGAGCCCCGCCAACATAATGAAGATGGCGATCACGTAGGCAAAAATAGGCCTATCGATAAAATATCGCGCAATCATGACTTAACCTCTTGTCGCTTGAACGTCCGTTGTCGGCGTGCGCTGAACGGGCATACCCGGGAAGAAAATACGCGCAACACCATCAGTGATCACTTCATCCCCAGGGTTTAAGCCATCGCGCACGACCCAAAAATTCTGTCGTGATTCACCCAAATTGACCCACTCTCCCAGAGTGACCGGGCGCTGGATCGCCACATCCCCCCCTGCTCTGACGGCGTCACTACGTACACATACTTGCCGACTGGCCCATCCAGGACCGCACGCTGGGGAATGACAATGGCTTGCGGACGCACCGCACCCACCAATTGCACCCGCGCAAACTGACCGGGCGATAAGGTGCCATCCGCATTGGGGAGCGTCGCACGCATACCGAAGCTACCGGTGGTGGTATCGACCTTGTAGTCTTGAAAGTCCAAGCTGCCGGTGACGCCACTCGGCTCGCCGTACTGGCCCATCAAAGCCACTTGATAGCCGTGATCAGGCAACCGCAATTCACCGGTGGCCAGCTCGTCACGACGCGCCAATTGGTCGTTTTCGGCGACACCGAAATTGATGTACACCGGATCAAGCTGCACCATGGTCGTCAGCAGCCCGTTACCACCTGCCTGCACCAAGGCACCCGTATTCACGAGTGCACGGCCGACAACGCCATCCACGGGCGCGCGAATGGTGGTGTAATCCAGATTGATCTGCGCGGTTTGCAGACTGGCCTCGGCCTGACCAATAGTCGCCTCTGCCACCTGCACGCCGGCCCGCGCGACATCAACGGCAGAGGCTGCCGCATCAACATCCGCCGTGCTGACCAGCTTTTTGCCGGCCAAAGGCTTAACGCGTTTGAGTTCATTCTGGGCGTGGACGAACTGCGCGCGAGCCCGCGCATGTTCTGCTTGAGCGGCAGCGACCGCTGCACGCGCCTGAGCGACTTGCGCGACAAACAGTTCACGGTCCAGCGTGAACAGCACATCACCCGCAGCCACTTTGCCCCCCTCGCGGTAATGGCGTTTGTTGACAATACCGGTCACACGGCTGCGGACCTCAACTTCAAGCGACCCGGCCACTTGACCGACATACTCATAATTGACGGGCACATCTTCAGGCTCGACGACCAAGGTGGTAACCTGCGCAGGCGGCGGGCCAGCGGGCGCCTGCTCTTCGGCAGACCCCAGTTGTTCGCACCCGACAAGTCCCAGCATCACTAGGACGCCCAGGGGTAAACGTAATAAACTTGACATAAAGGCTCCCAAAAAACGCGTTCGCGCGTGACTCAGGCTGGAGATAGTGGAAGTGTATCGTATTCTTAAGTAAAGTAAACTACTGAGTTTACCCAAACCAATTTCTTATGGCACCGTCACGTAGCGATTTTTCAGAACAGAAAAAAAAGGCCATTGTCTCGGCCGCGAGGGATGTCTTCCATAACCAAGGCTTCCAAGCCAGCAGCGTTGATGCGATCGCTGCAAGTGCCGGCGTTTCAAAACGCACCATCTATAAGCACTTCCCGAGTAAAGAAAATTTGTTCATCGCCTCCGTTTGCCAAAGCTACACCGACCTGCGTGGCGACTACCACATCACGTTCGATCCGGAGCAATCGGCTGAAGCACAGCTGTCGCAAATCGCCGTTGACGAAATGCACTTCATGCTCTCGCCACAGTCACTCGCTTATACCCGCTCACTCGTGGCTGAACTGGTCCATGCCCCCAGCCTTGGCGAAAACTTTGAAGCGCAGCAGTCCTGCCTGTGCAGTGAGCTATCGGACTGGATGGAGCAAGCGGACACGCACGGGCTATTATGTATCCCGAATATTACCATCGCTACCACGCAGTTTATCGCCTTGATCAAAGGCTCATCGATGTGGCCGGCACTGCTGCAGAATAAACGTTTTTCAGAGGCGGAGTTACAAACGCTGGCTGAGCACCACGCCACATTGTTTGTCAGAAGCTACGCGCCGCAGGAAGACTGAAAACCACAGCCCACACAGAAACGCAACGATGGTCACTGGTATCCTTTTCGGCCTTGGCGCCGCTTTACTGCAAGCAGTCTCCTATCTCTGCTCAGCCATTTTTATCAGTACACACAAAACCAGTGCCGCCACGCACCTGATCTTGGTGCACATTGTGATGGGCATCTTCAGCGCCTTATTATTACCACTATTCTGGCACCCGCTTGCGTTAGATATTGATGCCTATTGGCTGCCATTGGTTAGCGCAGCCGGCTCTTATTTCTTTGGGCAATTTTCGCTGTATCAGGCCATTCGCTATTCGGTCGCGTCGCGCGTGAGCCCACTGCTGGGCTTGAAGATCTTTATCCTGGCGGTGTTCACCAGCATCGTGTTTGATGAGCAATACCGGCTATTGCAGTGGACGGCTGTCGGTTTGTGTATCGTCGGCGCTGTATGGTTGAGCGCCAGCGGTGGGCGCATTGGCTGGCGCGCGTTTTTGTGGGTGGTCGCAGCCTGCTGTGGTTACGCCGTCTCCGATATTTCCATTGTATTTCTGATTGAGCACTTTGCCGATCTACCGGACATCCCGGCCATTCTGCTGAGTGTCACCTTATGCTATTTACTCTGCGGCCTTGGCAGCCTGGCGCTCATCAGCCGTATTCAACAACCTGAGTTACTGCGCGCCAGTTTACCCGCAGCGGTCAGCTGGTTCCTCGCCATGTGCTGCTTGTTTGCCTGCTTTGCCGAGATCGGTGTCGTGTTTGGCGGTATTGTGCAATCGAGCCGTGGGCTGATTTCCATTCTACTCACCCTACTGCTAGCCGGCTTTCATTGGCGCTTCGCCGACCCGCTACCACCACGCGCAGTCTTGGTCCAGCGTTTGGCAGCGGCCATGCTGATCACCTCGGCCATTGGGCTGTTTTCTTTGGGTGGGGTCTGATAAAAAAAAAGAGAGGATGCTTATTTCTGAACCGGCAAACGTCCAAAAAAAACCGCGCCAAGAAAAACTCGGCGCGGCTAGCATTTAGCAGGTTTTACCTCGGACTAATTGGTACTCGCGGAATACACCATTAATCCCGCTTCGCCTTTCACATAGAGATCAAAAGCAAATCGCGTGGCGTTGATTTCGCTGGCAAAGAACCCGGTGCCCATTTCGTTACGCGTCTCGTCGGGGAACACAAAACTACCGGTGTCTCGGGTAATGCACGAAACATATGTATTACCACTGCTGGCGTCCAGAATCACCAATACATCTGCGTCATTCCCGGCTTCCCATTCAAACGTTGTATCGAAGCGAACGACATCACCGGCCCCTGGTGAACTGAATACAATCGGCCGGGTTGTGGCGACTGGGACATCGGTGAACGATGGGAACACATCGCCCGGAATATTCAATCGCAGGTTGTCTGCCATCGGGCTGGGCTTGGGCTGCTCTTCGGAGCCATAAAACACGGCATCTTCGCCAATCGCAATGCGTGCCAGATTGAGGTAGCTGCTGCCATTACTGGTGATTGACAGTGTTTCACCAGCGCTGATCTGCCGCGAATCGATAGGATCTTCCGGCTCGATGGATGGCGGCTCACCCGAAGGATCTCCACCACCTTGCCAGACGGTGCACACACCGATTGAGAGCGAGAACGGGTCAGCTGCTTCCGCCGCCACCTCAAAAGCCTCGTCAAACTCTACGAAGGATGCAAAAGCGACCACTGAGCTGTTGTTCGAAAACCCGCCTGTGTCCACGTCTGACACGCCAACCATGCCGATTTGGCGCACAGACACGGACCCGCCACTGGGCAGCGTATCGCCCGAACCACTGCTGC
>DOIU01000425.1 GCA_003511825.1 Gammaproteobacteria bacterium
TGAGGGCTTGAAGTCAAAGTACCAGCGCGCGATTCAGCAGAAGGTTGAGCGTAACTGGATTAAGCCACCGGGCATCTCGGGTAACTACGGCTGCGATGTGAAGGTGCGCCAAATTCCGAGTGGCGATGTGATTGACGTGGAAGTGCGCGGTTGTCGCGGCGGTAGCGACGCATTGCGGCGTTCTGTGGAGGCGGCTGTACGACGCGCATCGCCCTTGCCCAGCGCGCCGGACCCGGGGGTGTTTGAGCCTGAAATCACCATATTTTTCAGACCGGAAGGTTAGATGATCGAGAAAAATCATAAATACAAGCCTGTGTTGGCAGTATTGTTGTGGATGGTGTGTCTCGCGCCGGGTATGGTGCGGGCGGCCATGGAGATTGAAATTACCCGCGCCGGTTTGAGTGCGTTGCCGATTGCCATTGTCCCTTTTGGTTGGTCGGGTACGGGGGAAGCCCCTTCAGACATCGCTGCCGTGGTGGCGAATGATTTGCAGTCGAGCGGCCGTTTCAGAGCCTTGGATCGACAGGACCTGGTCGCGACACCCGATAGCGGCGCCGAAGTCAAGTACGCCAATTGGCGCTTGTCGGGCGTGGATTACTTGCTGATTGGCCGTGTCGATCATGTACGCAATGACGATTACACGATTCAATTCCAGCTGCTCGATGTGCTTCGGCAAGAGCATGTCACGGGCTATAACTTGTCAGTGCGCAACGGGCATTTGCGCCAAGCGGCCCACGAAATTGCTGACATTGTTTATGAAAAAATCCTCAACGAAAAGGGCATCTTTAGTACACGCATTGCGTATATCTCGACGCTCGGCCAAGGTGACGATCGTGTGTATCGCTTGCAGGTGGCGGATTCGGACGGGCAGAATCCGGTGGCGATCCTGACCTCCAAGCGACCGCTGATGTCGCCTGCCTGGGCGCCGGATGCGCGCCGCCTGGCATACGTGTCGTTTGAAGACACCAAGCGCTCGGCGATCTTTATCCAGGACACGCGCGACGGCAGCCGTCGCAAGCTGATATCGCGCACCGGGATTAACGGCGCGCCCACGTGGAGTCCCGACGGTAAGAAACTCGCTGCGGTATTGTCGCACTCGGGCAATCCTGAGGTTTACGTCATTGACGCTGAAACCGGCCAAGCCTCGCAAGTCACGAACAACCCGGCGATTGATACCGAGCCCGACTGGATCGATAAAAACACCGTGGTGTTTACGTCTGATCGCAGCGGTTCTCCGCAGTTATATGAAGTGGCGGTTAGCGGAGGCCGTGCTGAGCGGATCACCTTTGAAGGCCGATACAACGCGAGCCCGTCAGTCTCTGAGGACGGCAGTACCATTGCCATGGTGCACGGCGAAGGCGGGCAGTACCGCATTGCCGTCATTGATCGACCCACCGGATTAATGAGCGTGCTGACCGAAGGCAGTTTGGATGAATCCCCCAGCTTTGCGCCCAATGGCGGTATGATCATGTATGCGTCGGAGTCTGGCGGCAAAGGCGTGCTGGGTGCGGTATCGGTGGATGGCAGCGTGAAGCAGCGCATCACGCTGAAAGAAGGCGATGTCCGCGAACCTTCCTGGTCGCCGCTCCTGCAATAATGCGGCAACATCACTGAGGACTGATATAAAAATGCACATGATCCGCAAGCTTTCGACAATTGGTTGTATCACCTTGATGTTGGCCGCGTGTTCGCCAGCCGATCGGGAAGAGGAACCTGTTCCTCAGCAAGTGCGTCCGCAAGCGCCGCAACGACCGGGCGATGTGTCGGGTACGCAAGTAGGGACCGTCGGCGGCAAACAGATTACGGGTGCTGAAACCGGCCAAGAGATTCCGGCGCGCAACGCATTGGGCGTCATGATCGATGAGTTTGGTGTGCCGCATCACAAGGTGTTTTATTTTGATTATGACCAGGCCAGTATTCACCAAGAAGACCTGGATACGGTCGCTTCGCACGGGCAATACATTGCCAGCTCGCCCAGCGCGCGCGTGCGCTTGGAAGGGCACACGGACGAACGCGGCACGCGCGAATACAATGTTGCCTTGGGTGAGAATCGCGCCAAGGCCGTACAGCGTATTTTACAACTGCAGGGCGTGCGTCCGGATCAGGTATCAGTGCTGAGCTATGGTGAAGAGCAACCCGTAGAGTATGGGCACGAAGCCGACAGTTGGGCACTGAACCGGCGGGTAGAAATCATTTATGAGTCGCGCTAACACTTGCGACTGTTGTAAACCGAGAGTGAGATCATGAACCTGAGGCAAGGAATTACGCTAGGTCTGGTTGTCGCGATGTTGTGCGGACCGGTGTTTGCGCAGAGCACGGCCACCCCGACGAATGACGAGCTGCAACAACGGCTGCTGCGCATTGAGCGCATACTCGATAACCAAGTCCTGTTGGATTTGCTCCAGCGCATCGAAACCCTGCAACTGGAGGTGCGTCAGCTACGTGGCGAGATCGAGTCGCTTGAGCACGAGCGCAAGTCGTTGAGTAAACGCCAGCGAGATCTTTACCTCGACACGGATCGACGTCTACAGGCATTAGAGTCGGGTCAGGGTAATGACTTAGATGCGGACGCTGTGCCCGAGGACACGGCTGTGTCGGCAGCACCAGGTGCTACCCCAGAGACGGATGCACTCGCGCGATCAACGGCTGTTGGGGTTCGCAGTGAACCTGCACCCGGTGAAAAAGACGCGTATACCCAGGCGTATGATGTGCTGATGGCGGGCAACAATGCGGCGGCCATCAAAGCCTTTACGACCTTCTTGAGTCGCTTCCCAACCGGCCCTTATTCCGACAACGCCTGGTATTGGCGCGGAGAAGCGAACTATGTCTCGCGTAAGTTTGACGACGCTCTGGCGAGTTTTAATCGGGTGCTCAATGATTTCCCCGATAGCCCCAAGGTGCCTGATGCTAAGCTAAAAGTGGCGTATACGTGGTATGAGCAAAATCAGTTTGATGCTGCGCGACGCGAGCTGCAGTCTTTGGTGAACGCCTTTCCAGACAGCTCGGCCGCTCGGCTTGCGCGCAAGCGGCTTCAAGCGATGGCGGCGCAGGGGCAGTAGCCGCACCGCGTGAGGCTTATTCTCCGGCGGGTGTTGGAAAGCTCAGCAAGACGCTGCCGGAGGTTGAAGCGGTTTGGCGTGATCGCGCCAAGCGTCGGCTGATGGCAGTCGCAAACGCATCTGGCACATCATCCATAATCTCGTGCGCGACGCTGTTGTACCAACAGAACTCATAGTGCAGCGGTGTGAACAGGTGATCGGGATTTTCAGCCCTGAGTCCTTGCCACGCGAATTCGATCACTTGGCGCATATGCAGATCAACGAAACAAATTTCATCCCGCTGGATCACGGCAAGGTAGTTCAGCTTGGGAATGGGCAGCAAGAGTTTGCTGTCTTTTTGGCGGTGCAACCGTATCAAGTCATGATGCGTGTCGGCGGGTAGGGTGCGTTTTTCACGGCCCAGTGCCTCGCCTCGATAATAATTGTGTTGCTGGTACATAAGGGGCTACAGTCGCTCCGTATCAATGATTCACTGGTGTGCGTCTTACAGCGAGCGTCTCGCGATTGGCGAATGCGCACGCCACGTAGATTGCCGCGCTACAGAGCGACAATTTGCCACATTCTAATGCCACGAGACGTGCTCTAGACTGCGCGGATTGGCAAATTCCACAGGTAAAACGATGATTCGCTTCACAAAGGTTTTGATTGTACTCAGCACATTCCTCAGTGCTGGACTACGGGCTGAGGTCACGGTAGAGGAGCCGTATGTGCGCGCGATGCCACCAGGCCAAACCGTGACGGGTGCGTTTATGCAATTGCATAACGTCGGCGCCGAGGATCGATTGCTGGTGAGTGCGTCCAGCCCGGCGGCAGGCGTGGTGGAGCTGCACACACATGTCAGTGGGATGGCATGATGAAGATGCGCCAGATTCCGCGCATCGAGGTGCCCGCTGGGGCGATGACACCGCTAAAACCCGGTGGACTGCATGTGATGTTAATCGATGTGCCGACGCGCCTGCAGGCGGGTGACACCGTTGATATTGTGCTGCATTTTGACGATGACTCCCGCCAGACAATCACGGCGCCCGTGAAGACGGTCATGGGCGGTATGAAGCACGGCCAGGCCAAGGGCAAGCAGGGTTCAGGGACGTCTTCGGCGCACTGAGTCGAAGGCTCACCAAGGACGGTAAAATTGCAGTGGGACCCTTTACTTTTTTTATGGCTCCTGTATGATTTTCCGCTTGATTCGGAGGGTCGTTAGCTCAGTTGGTAGAGCATCTGACTTTTAATCAGGTGGTCGCAGGTTCGAATCCTGCACGACCCACCATTCGATATCGCTAAAAAAGCCTGCCACATGTGCGGGCTTTTTTGTGCCCGCAGTTCCTTCCCACACGCCTTCTTTCATGGCGGTTTCTTCTCCCAATGGGTTTTTTGCTTTCCCTTGGACGGTAATGACTGCTTGTTTCGTCGTTTTCGGCGGCTAAATGACCAATGTCATTGCGCACTGCAGCCAATCCTCAGAACAATAACACTGGGCACTACGTATGTGCCTACCTTTGTTGTTGGAGGTGCTAGAGATGGTTCGAAAATCTAAAGAAGAAGCTGATAAAACGTATCATGCGCTGCTGGATGCGGCGTTGGATCTGTTCAAAGAGCGCGGTGTTGCACAAACGGCTTTAAACGATATCGCGCGCGCAGTTGCGATGACACGAGGTGCGGTGTATTGGCACTTTGAAAACAAGGACGACATGGTGATCGCGCTCTGGCAGCGTGATGGTCAGACGGTGTTGGATCGCCTTGTGGCGGACTTGAAGCGTCCGCATCTGGATGACCCTTTGCGGGCATTTCAGGAGAGTGTGCGCAGCGTGGTAGCGCTGTTATCCCAGAACCCACGCCGGGCAGATGTGATTCGACTGACTTTGAGTTGTCAGGAGTTTGCAGAGCGGGATACCGAGCTACAGCAGCTCTTGCGGCGCATCATGGCCGAGTTGTATGACGGCATTGTGTGTGCGATGGAAAGGCCCAGCAATCAGGGGCGTTTGCAAGCGGGCTTGCCCGTGCCGTTGGCTGCGTATGCTGTCTGGAGCAGCGTGTTGGGCATGGCGCAATGGCGCTTGCCGCAGAACGACGCTATCACGCTGGGTGACGCGGCGCCTGTGGTCGTGGAGATGTTTTTGGGCGCTGTATTGCGACAGCCCGATGGGGGATAATGCGGGCCTCCATCAGACGTTTGGCGGCTTTGCATGAGCGACAACAGCAAAACAATCCAGGACATACTGACGCTGGAGCGGATAGAAGAGAATATTTTTCGCGGTCAGAGTCAGAACATTGGGACGCCACAAGTCTATGGCGGGCAGGTGCTGGGGCAGGCGATTGCCGCAGCTCAACGCACGGTTGAACATCGGCCTGTGCACTCCGTGCACGCGTATTTTCTGCGCAAAGGGGACTTTAATGCCCCGATTGTTT
>DOIU01000428.1:0-295 GCA_003511825.1 Gammaproteobacteria bacterium
TCGCGACTAAAATCTGAGACCGAATAGGTTTCACAAGGCTCGATGCTATCAATGAGTCTATGTGGCGCGAGCGCACGCTCTTGGGCATCGGGTTTCGCCGTACCTATATCCATACGACGATACACCAGCGCCGAATCCACGCTGATAATTTCCATGGGTAAACGCTGACACAGCGCAATCGCTATGGCAGTTTTACCGGTCGCCGTCGCGCCCAGCAAAAACACTGGCGGCAGGTTTGCGTTACTCACTATTGCCCACGCATAAACAGTTTATCAAGCGCCTGCATAGACAGCGC
>DOIU01000428.1:647-9905 GCA_003511825.1 Gammaproteobacteria bacterium
AGGTCGGGCGGCCGTGGTTGCATTGCGCGCTGCGTTCTGTGGCTTCCATCTGACGCAACAAGGCGTTCATTTCAATCACGGTGAGCTTACGATTCGCCCGCACCGAGCCATGGCAAGCCATGCGCGATAAAAGGTCATTAATAGCAGCTTCAATGCGCTGGCTGTCGCCGTATTCAATCAGCTCAGACAGCACATCGCGCACCAACTGCTCGGGGTCTGAATCCGACAGAATCACCGGCATTTCGCGAATCGAAAGCGTCTCGGGGCCGAGGCGCTGCACCCGAAAACCGAGACGCGCGAACACCGGCGCATGCTCCTCAGCATTGTCGGCTTCGCGGGTGCTCAGCGCGACTTGACACGGTAACAGCAGCGGTTGTGACGCAATCTGCCTATCGCTGCCATACGCTTGCTTCAAGCGTTCATAGGTGATGCGCTCATGCGCCGCATGCGCATCCACCACCACCAAGCCCTCAGCGTTCTGCGCCAAGATATACACCCCGTGCAAGTGCGCGAGCGCAAAACCCAGAGGTGGCGTTGAAGCATCCTCGGACTGGGCTTCATCGCGAGCCCCAGCTGCATGGCTGTTGGCTGGCTTATCGGTTGCCGCGTACAGCTGCCGTAAGCCGGCCTGATTGGGCTGCAGAGGTAATGGCTTCTGTAAGGTATGTGACGGCCTGTAGTTCGGCGAGCCCCCCTCGCCCACGCCAGCTGACTGCGTGCTTGCGGCCGCCGGCTCGGCGTGCTCGACGACCTGCGCATCATCTGTGGAACCACCCGTAGGCAACACCTGCCCATCGGGGCGAATACTGGCCAGCGCATCCTGCAAACTGCGCCGAACAAAACCGTGGATGTTGCGGCTGTCGCGAAACCGCACCTCGTGCTTGGCCGGATGCACATTCACGTCCACCTGCTCAGAAGGCATGTCCAGATACAACACAAAAGCGGGTTGGCGTGCATGGTACAGAACATCGCTGTAGGCCTGCTTCACGGCGTGAGCGATCACTTTGTCGCGCACACTGCGGCGATTCACATAGAAATACTGCATATCGGCTTGGCTGCGCGAGAAGGTCGGCTGCGCAATCCAGCCCCAAAGCCGCACAGGCCCGGCGTCGCTCTCAACATAAAACGCCTGCTCGAAAAACGCTTTCCCGCAAACATCGCGCACCCGCCGCTCTTGTAAGGCGCGTGATTCTCCCGACTTCCATTGGAACTGGAGCTTGCCGTTATGCGACAAGGAAAAGGCCGCATGAAAGTTTGCCAGCGCAAGCTTCTTCAGCGTGTTTTCGATGTGTTGTAATTCGGTGCGTTCAGCACGCAAAAACTTGCGACGTGCCGGCACGTTAAAGAATAAATCTCTGACCTCGACGGTTGTCCCCACAGGATGGGACACAGGCTTGAGCTCAACCGGCGCATGCGATCCATCAGCCTGTATTTGCCAGGCATGGTCGTCATTTTGTGATTGGGATTTCAGACGCATCTGCGACACAGACGCAATACTGGGCAGCGCTTCACCGCGAAACCCCAGGCTGGCGACACGCTCCAGATCATCCAGCGAGGTGATCTTACTGGTGGCATGGCGCAACACCGCCAGCGGCAAATCCGCTTGATCAATGCCACAGCCATTGTCCCGCACACGGATCAGCCTGACGCCGCCCTGCTCCAACTCGACGTGCACCTCTGTGGCGCCCGCATCCAGGCTGTTCTCCACCAGCTCTTTCACAATAGAACTGGGTCGCTCGATGACCTCGCCCGCCGCGATTTGGTTAACGAGCTGATCCGGAAGTTGGAGAATTGGCATGCCTTGGGCCCGTGCGTCAACAAACGGGTATTATGAAGAATCGCGACCCAAGCCACCAGCCAGCGAAACAGCGGGCTGGTATGTGTGCGTTAGCCCTTTTGGGTCTGCATACGGCTGGCGAGGATGGTGCCCGGCGGCGCCTTGCGCTCGAAATAATTCATGACCGCATCGTGCAAGGCTGTCGCCAAGCGCTTCTGGAATACGGCAGAGCGCAGTTTCTGCTCTTCTTTGGGGTTGGTTAAGAACGCGGATTCCACGAGCACTGACGGGATGTCTGGCGAACGCAGCACGGAGAAATTGGCTTGCTCCACGGAGCGCTTGTGCATGCGGCTGACGCGTTTGATCTCATTGATCATGTAATCGCCGATACTCAAACTGGATTCCAGCGTTGCATTTTGCGCCAGGTCGAGCAACGTTTTACGCAACACTTCCGTGCGGCCATCCAGAGAAATACCGCCCATCAAGTCGGCAGCGTTTTCTTTCTCGGCCAACCATTGTGCCGCTTCTGAGCTGGCGCCCTTGAGTGACAGCGCATACACCGACGAACCGCGCGCTTCTTTTTTGGGGAAGGCGTCGGCGTGAATAGAGATAAACAGATCCGCTTTATGCCGACGAGCGATGCGCTTGCGCTCACCTAAGGACACATACACATCTTTGCTGCGAATCATCACCGGCTTCACGCCGTCGACAGCGGCGAATTTTTTCTCAAGCTTTTTCGCAATCGCCAGCGTGATGTCTTTCTCGCGGGTTTTGCGATGCCCGATGGCGCCCGGGTCTCGGCCGCCGTGGCCGGCGTCAATCGCAATGACAATATCACGCAGCTGCTCAGCCTTTGCCACAGGCGCGGATTTCACGACCTGACGTGGTCCGCGCTGTGCCACGGCGATGCCCATATCCACCACCAGACGCTGTGCACCGCCGCTGCGTGGTACGAACTGATACGTCGGCGTGATCGGTTGATGCAGATCCACCACCACGCGCAAATGAGAGCCCTGGTGTGTGCCGTAACGAATGTCCTTAACCACATCACTGTGGATGCCACCCACGCGCATCTTCGCATCCAAGCGCACGTGATGGAGATCGATCACCAGGCGATTAGGTTGCGCCAAAGTAAACACTTTGTGCCCTGCGGGCGCGGCATCCAAATCAAAATACAGTTGCAGATTATCTTCGGTAGCCAGCCGAAAGTTGTACAAACGGGCTTTCGCAGACGCCATCGCGACCGGTGTCAGCATCAAGCTCGAGGCGACAACGCCGCCCGCGCGGGTCATTAGTTGTATAAAGGCTCGGCGCTGGTCAGAAACCTTTTTGAACGACACGTTACTCTCCATGATCGGGTATAACAACAGGCAGCACAGAAGCGGCGCATATTGCGCCAGCCGCTATATAGTTATAGTCGAAATATGTCGCAATAAAACAGAATTTTCACCGACCGACACACGTGCCGTGCGCCGCTCATCCTGGTAGCGCAATTCAATCGTCAGATCCGCTGGCGGCAAGCAACCCGAGCCTCGCTCTGGCCACTCAATCAAACAGATATCGCGCGACGTCAGCAACTCGCGTAAACCCAAGTATTCCAACTCTTCCGGGTCTGCCAAACGGTAGAGATCCAAGTGATGCGCGGGAGGGGTTGTCTGAGGGTAAGATTCAATCAGCGTGTACGTCGGACTCTTGACATGCCCTTCATGACCGAGCTGTTGCAGGAAACCGCGGCTCAGGGTGGTCTTCCCCGCGCCCAAATCACCGCGCAAAAAAACCATCCGCGCCCCTGCTGCGACGACAGCCTTTGCCAGCTGCTCGCCGAGCGCTACCGTGGCCGCTTCAGATGGCAACGCAAACGTGCAACCGCTATACACGTGTCTTGAACACCTCAGGTAAATAGCCATCCAAGTCACTCGCGAGCAGACTGTTGCCCCGCGCGCGATACGCCAGGTCGCCTGCAGCGGCATGCGCGCATACGCCCAAGCACGCGGCGTCAAAGGCCGACAAGCGTTGCGCCAAGCACCCCGCGATCACGCCGGTCAAGACATCGCCCATGCCGGCGCAGGCCATGCCCGGATTACCCGCCGTGCAGAGCGCGATGCGCTCACCATCCGTGATCAGGCTACCCACACCTTTTAAGACCACCACCGCCGAGTAGCGCTGAGCAATGGCAATCGCAGCAGCAAATCGATCCGCCTGCACCTCGGCAGTGCTGATGCCCAGCAACCGCGCCGCCTCAGCCGGATGCGGCGTCAACACCGTGGACGACGATAAACGGCAGGCCGAGTCCTGCGCCAAGAGATTGAGGGCATCCGCATCCAAGACGGTCGGTACCTCCGCGAGCAACGCCGCGTTCAGCCACGCGCGCGCCTCTGGTGACTGCCCCAAGCCTGGCCCGATCGCCAATACACCCGCTTGCGCACACGTTTGCGCCAACGCCGCTTCGTCAGGAGCGGGCACCTGAATAACATCGGGCAATATCGCGATACGCTCACGGCGAGATAGGGTTGTCAAACGCACCAAACCTGCGCCTGAACGCAACGCAGCGGCCGCCGCCAACACCGCTGCGCCTTCCATGCCGGCTTGCCCACCGATCACAATCACCGCGGCAAAACTGCCCTTGTGACTGGCGCGCGCCCGTACCGGCAGTCGCTGCCCGATATCGGTAGCATCCAGCCGAAACACGCGAGTGGGGTTGTCGAGAAACACGGCGGGAGGGACGGCCAAGGCATCAAGCCAGACTTTGCCGGCGTAGTCCGGCCCCTCGTGCGTGAGCAAGCCGCGCTTGTGTCCGATAAAGGTGAGCGTTGCTTGCGCGCGCACGGCAATGCCGTGCACGGCCCCGGTCGAGGCGTCCAAGCCCGACGGCACGTCGACCGCCAACGCCGGTACACCCGTGTCATTGATCCGCTGGATCAGCGCGGCAAACGCTCCCGTTACCGGACGACACAAGCCGCTGCCAAATAAGGCATCGACAATGAGATCGACGGCGACCTGCTCTGGCCACTGCTCATAGACCTGACCGCCCGCCTGGACGTAATCTTGCCAGGCTCGGCGCGCGTCGCTTTGCAACTTCTCCGTTGGGATGGCCGCCAACACCGAGTGACCTGCACCGGCTTGCAATAGCAGGCGCGCGAGCACATAACCGTCGCCCCCATTATTGCCACCACCACACACCACCAAAACGTGCTTCGCCGCCGGCCAACGCAACTGCACGACATCGAGCAGCCCCGCACCAGCCCGACACATTAAATCGTAAGACGGTACGCCGTGGTCCTCGATGGCCGAGCGGTCAAGCTCGCGCACTTCATCAGCACTGTACAGAGCTGACGTTAACTCACTCATTGCACCAACGACTGTTGCAGCAGGACTCGACTCAAACCGGCACTGATGGCCGCACCCAGTCGCCCCGCCAAGCGATTAAACAAATCTTCTTGATGGGTGAAATTCACCAAGGTTTCGGCCTCGACAATATCACGTGCGATCGATTGGTCACTCGCCAACGCATCCACCAGACCAAACTCTAACGCTTGCTCGCCACTCCAGACCAGACCGGAGTACAGGCCCGGGATGTCTTGAATGCGATCACCGCGGCCGTGCTTAACCGCCTCTATAAACTGCTCATGGATGTTGACCAGCATGCTTTCGATATGCTGTGTCTGCGATTCATTCGTGGGCGAGAAGGGATCGAGCAACGCTTTATTCTCGCCGGCCGTCAGCAAACGACGTTCGATGCCCAACTTTTCCATCGCGCCGACAAAACCGAAGCTGTCCATCCTGACACCGATAGACCCCACCAGACTCGCCTTATCGGCGAAGATGCGCTCTGCGGCGGATGCCACGTAATAGCCGCCCGACGCGCAGGTGTCTTCAATCACGGCGTACAACGGAATTTGCGGGTATTCGCCGCGTAAACGCATCATCTCGTCGTAAATCACACCCGATTGGACCGGACTACCTCCCGGACTGTCGATGCGCAGCAGCACCGCGCGGGTGCCGGCATCTTTGAAGGCATCACGCAGCCCCTGCGTCACCGCTTCCGCATTGGCGGGTTGGTCCGCGGCGATCACACCAAACAGATCCACCACCGCCGTGTGTTCGCCAGACGTCATCTCACTATCAAACCACTCGTGCCCAAACGCACTCACCAACAGTACCGTCAGGTAGGCAAATCCCAGAATTCGGAAGAATATGCCCCAACGCCGGCTGCGCCGCTGCTCCTTGAGCGAAGCTGTCGCCAGCTCCCGGATGAGTTTACGATCCCAATCGGGATCGCTCTCCGGGGTGGAACGCTCTCCGGACGTCCATTTTGTCTTGCCAGTCATCGTCAATAATGCCCTCTATTCATCATCCCCACAGTGTAGGAGATTCCTCGTCGCAGAGGCATTGCGATTTATAGAGAAGACGGTCGCAAGCGCACCATGTCCGCTTGCCACTGCTGATCAGGGGGGGCATGAAACCGGTAGGCGGCCTGATCGAGCAAGACCAAGTGCTCGGCGTGCAGATAGAGGCGCTTGCAGCCCGCCTGTCGCAATTGCTGATTGAGCTGCCGATCACCGTATTTCTCATCCCCGACAATCGGATGCCCAAGCGACGCCGCATGCACGCGGATCTGATGGGTTCGCCCGGTTTCGATCCGCACAGAAACCAATGCCGCGCCCTCGAACTGCTCCACTACGCGGAAATGACTCACCGCCGGCTTGCCCGTCTCGTCGATATGCACCATGCGCTCGCCCGATTGCAGCTGGTTTTTACGCAAAGGTTTACGCACCGTACACTCGGTCTGTGTCCAGCGGCCCGCCGTTAATGCCAGATAGGTCTTTTCCACCCGGTGATCCCGAAACGCCTGTTGCAATGGCACCAATGCGGGTCGATGCTTGGCGACCAACAAACAGCCACTGGTATCGCGATCCAACCGATGCGCCAGCTCCAACGTCTTGCAGTCACGCGCCTGCCGCAGTGCCTCGATCAAGCCAAACACTAAGCCACTGCCGCCGTGCACGGCCAGGCCAGGCTGCTTATTCAACACAATGACGGCATCATCTTCATAGATCACGTCGCGCGTCACGCGCGCGATCACCGCCTCGGGAATACGCGCCACGCGCTTCTCCGCATCGACGAGCGGCGGTGTGCGCACTTCGTCGCCCTGCTGCAGGCGGTAGTGTGGCTTCTTGCGACCGCCGTTCACCCGCACCTGCCCCGTGCGCAGCAAACGGTACACACGGCTTTTGGGCACTTTGATCAGGGTTTTCATCAAAAAATTATCAATGCGCTGCCCACCGGCATGCGCATCCACGCGCAGTGTGCGCGCTGCCTGTGGCGTTTGATCACGAGAACTGCCTGAACTCACGATTGAATGGGCCTCTGTCGGTCGACGAATATCCAAAGGCGCCTATGGTAACGCGTCAACGGCTGCGCATGTCGGCAAAAGTTCTGTCCATGCATTCTGTCGCGCGGCGACACCCCGCAAAAGCAACATTGATGAATATCACAGACGCTGCTATATTCCCGCTTTGCTCAGAAACTTGTGCAAAAGCGTTGGCTAAACGGCCCTATGGACAAAAAAAATGGGGTAATTTCAGTATCTGGCCGGATTTTCGCTAGGATCTGATCAGGCCCACGTGATCTCTGGAGGCTCACGCCGCAGCCGCTTGACGCGCGGCAGAGAAGGGTCATCGGTTTTTTTACGGATTGCAGAGCAATCCCTCAGGTGCCAACCGAGGTGGCATAGCCGCCACGATCGCCCATCCGCGATACAGGTGTCTAGTGATGATAGATATGGCATGACTGCGACGACGCAGGTGCAGACAGCGCGAAGCCTCGAGGCCGCGTTGGTCAGGATGAACAGATTTACGCAGTACGCGATGTTTTTGCAACGCGTCCGGCAAACGTAAGACCTTGAAAATAGACACATGATAAGGACATGCATGTGATGCGCGCTCAAAGGAAAGAGCACCCTATGCGCAGTGGATTCTCATAGGTCACGACCCGGACGGGCGCGCACAAATGTCACGACGCTTCTTTGATCTGCTGATTCCGCACAGAACGGACCCGCCCGACTCACCTTGAGCGGCGCCTGTTTACGCACCTCCCCGTCCGTCCCGCCTGGAAGTTAACACGTTAGCCTGCGTCACCGGGATTCACCGGCGCGCGGCAACGACAACGGATACAACAAAAAATGAAAAGAATGCTCATCAACGCAACTCATGCCGAGGAGTTGCGTGTCGCTATCGTAGACGGTCAGCGACTTCACGACCTCGACATCGAAAACAAAGCCCGACAGCAAAAAAAATCCAACATCTACAAAGCCCGCGTCACTCGCATCGAGCCGAGCCTCGAAGCGGCCTTCGTTGACTACGGTGCCGAACGCCACGGCTTTCTCCCCTTCAAAGAAATCGCACGCGAATACCTCAGCGAAGACGCCTTCTCTGGCGGCGGCCGCCCCAATGTGAAGGAAGGCCTCAAAGAAGGCAAAGAGCTGATCGTACAAATTGAGAAAGAAGAACGCGGCAATAAAGGGGCGGCACTCACGACCTTTATCAGTCTGGCCGGGCGCTTTTTGGTGCTGATGCCCAACAACCCGCGAGCCGGCGGGGTCAGCCGTCGCATCGAAGGTGAAGACCGCGCCAATCTGCGCGCCGCGATGAACGACGTCGTCGTCGCCGAAGAGATGGGCACGATTGTGCGTACCGCCGGCATCGGTCGTACCACTGAAGAACTGCAATGGGATTTGGACTACCAAGTTGACATCTGGAAGGCGATCCAACAAGCCGCCGACAATAAGAAAGCCCCCTTTCTGATTTACCAGGAAAGCAATGTTATCGTGCGCGCCCTGCGCGACAACTTCCGCTCGGACATCGGCGAAATTCTTATCGACGAACCTGAGGTACATGAGCAGGCGAAAGAATTCATAGAGCGCTACATGCCGCACAATGCGCGCAAGCTGAAGCTCTACCAAGAAACCGTGCCGCTGTTCAGCCGCTTCCAGATTGAGAGTCAAATTGAGTCCGCGTTCCAGCGAGAGGTGCAATTGCCCTCCGGCGGTGCCATTGTCATTGATCATACGGAAGCCTTGATCTCCATCGACATCAACTCCGCGCGAGCCACCAAAGGTGGGGATATCGAAGAAACGGCCACCAATACTAACCTGGAAGCCTGCGACGAAATTGCCCGTCAGCTGCGCTTGCGGGACAACGGTGGGCTCATCGTGATTGACTTCATTGACATGCTGGCCAATAAAAACCAGCGCAAAGTGGAAGCGCGTCTGAAAGAAGTCATGAAAGTTGACCGGGCGCGCGTCCAGATCGGCCGCATCTCGCGCTTCGGCCTGATGGAAATGTCACGCCAGCGCTTGCGTCCATCCTTAGGCGAATCATCGCAGCAAATCTGCCCGCGTTGCTCCGGCCAAGGCACCATACGCGGTATCGAATCGCTGTCACTGTCTATTCTGCGCCTGCTTGAAGAAGAAGCCATGAAGG
>DOIU01000114.1 GCA_003511825.1 Gammaproteobacteria bacterium
CCCCAATGCCCCCGGTTGCGTGGGGACAGCACCTGTTTCGCTGGGTTGGATTAGGTCAGGCGTCAGAACAAAGAAATCTTGCGCCGTGGCGGGCAAGGCCATCGCTGCGACAATGCCGAAGGCTGTGAGAATTTGTTTCATTGAGGTCTCCATCAACGATGCCGCATCCACCACGCAAGTGTGAGGAACGCAGACAGGAAGTAGAAGCAGCTGATCAATAGCTTGATCAAGTCAGGGACATCGCCCAGATCGCCATACCCAAGTTCCAAGGCAACAATTTTGGCGTCGGACGGTTGGGTCTGTTGCGGGTCGATCCACTCGACATCGGCATAGCCTATGCCGTTGAAGACACCCCAGGTGAGCCACGCGCCTAAGAACAGACACCCCGCAGATTTGATCAGCCCACCCGGTGGCAACAGCGCCAACAGGATCATTGTTGCTGCTAGCGAATACAGCATTACAACAGCGCTGCCCGGCGCGGTGGTCAGAAAGACGGTCACAATGGCTGTGCTGGCCCCGACGGCCCCCAGAAGCGTGGAGGTTAGCACCCGTGTCAGCCCAAAGCCCAGAAGGGCGGCCGCGAGTATCGCGGGGCCAATCATCCCGGCCAAGGCGATTACAATACGTGAGGCGGATCCCATGGGCAGGACCATTGCGTGCCCACCCCCCTCGACGTCCAGGTGTATCGGAAGCCAATCTCCGTTGAAGAGATAGGACAGCGTGGCGTGGCTCGATTCATGGTAGAATGTTGTTGCCCGTTGGGCCGCATCAAATGACGCCAGAGGAAGGGCAATCATTGAGATCACGACACAGGCCGCGCCGAGGGCAACGGCAAGGGCCATCTGTGCGCCGACTGGCATATCATGCCGCCAAAAGCCCAGGGGTGGCAGCCGGCGGGGGAGGGCCCCCTCCGGCCAGCGACGACTAGCGGTGGAACGTAACATTCTCAGCCCCCAAAGATGTCAGGACGTCGCGCGTGATCCCTTCGACCTGTTTGCGCACACCGGGCCACGCCCAATCGGGTTCCTGGGTCATCCACCAACCCACGAAATGAAAGGTCCCACACAATGGGGAGGTCGGCAGGCCGATATACTCCGCACGGGATCCGTCAAAGCTGAGTCCGTCGGTGCCGTTAAGGTAGGCAATAACGTGGTTCTCTGCGCTGCAATCAATGTCAAGATCCGACAGTAATTGTTGCAGCGACCCCTGCCCAGATTGCGCCGCTGTGGAGGGCAATAGTTGCAGACGCTGCGTAATACCATTGGCCAAGTCACGCGGGTCAGCACCGGAATATGCGAAAGTGAACGACGCATTAAAATCAGTTGCGCTCATACTCTCCGCAAGAGTGCCCCCAAACGAACTATGGCGCACCTGATCCCCAAATTCGGGATTAATCTGCGAGGTGATTTTTTGTGTGACGCCGCCCAGCTGGGCGGCAACACTAGGATCGCGCAGGCCTGCCTGCGACAGGTCATAAACGACGTGAATATGCTTGGGGCGCTCTTGCGCTTGGGCCGTGCCGTGGGTGGGCGCAAGGGTTACACCAAGGGCGAGGGCTGCAAGGGTGATGATACGCATAGTTTGGCTCCTTTAGGCTACTAGACTGTCACTGCGCGCAGGTCGTTGCGAATGCAGTCCACGTCTGCGAGGCCAGTTAGATACTCGATATGAGCGGTAAGTTCGTATTGGGCTTCCTCAGCTAAAGCATCAAATCGCGCCGGAAGAAGGCTCAGATCAATGCGAAGCGGCGTGACCGTCGCCTCAGAGATCTGTTCGATATCTTGGTCCTTTTCACCAGTTGGACCGAAGGCCTTAATCTCTTGCGCGATGATCGCAGCAGCGGTGCTGGCCGTGGTGCCAGTGGTGTATCGGACCAAACCTTGGGTTTCGCTCCGAATGCGGGAAGCAACAGAGTGTACAAACTTATCCTCATTCTTTTTAGCCAGCTCCTGTTCGTCGAGTAGCTCCGTGTCGTTTAGACGGGACAGCTCAATCGTGTTGACTGACAGGCGATTGCCATCGCGCAGCAAGCGCAGAGATGTCCAGATGCCGTTCATGGCCTTCAAGACAACACTAACGCCGAAAGCAGCGGTAATGGCGGCGAGAACCAAGAATACAGAGCGCATGATCGTGGATGCGCCCATGATGAAGTCGCGCAAGGAACCAGTCGCACCAGCGTTCGGACCTGTCGATCCCGTGCGCGGCTGACTGTTCAGTGCGACCAAAGCCGCTTGGAAGAAGGTAACGGCAACAATCAGTGCCAGCGCAAGCAGCACAATCCCAAAGCTACTATTTAGCCAGTGGAATCGGCGGATTGGAAAGTGGAACCATGCGACGCTGACCACAACAAATGCGAAGGCACCGACGAATGCAATCCATTCTTCGGCGGGCGTTACTGTGCCGTTTTGGGGATCACGCTGAAGGTGAAGCATGGTTTCATGGGCGTAGACCCATTCGAGCACGGCCGGGCTAGTCAAGATGATACCGATGATTAAAAGCCCGACGAACATCATCAGCTTTCCCCCAACAGCCACCATAGTAGAGGCTTCGTCTTTGGCGCCGGTTGCGTATGTTTGAAAATCCATTGGATTACTCCTTTTTATCTAAAGAGGTGGGCGAGTTGGGGTTCATCAGTTGGTCATTTTCCATCAGTAGATGACGTGTCTGGGTCTTTGTCTCCGCGACCAGGGAGTCCAGCTGGCGCTTGGGTAAATTCTTCAGGGCCCGGGCTGCGGCGGGCAAATCCAGATTCTGACGCGCTCCCGTGATCATCGCCATTTGGACGCGGGCCTTATGGTCCGTCGGCGTCGTGGGAGGTGTGCGCCCCGAAGCAGTGGAAACAGAAAATCTGGGGTGAGGTTGTTTGGATGTTGGCATTGGCGTGCTTCTTTCTGAAAGAGACCGCGTACGATCTTCCGTTTCTTCTTTGGTTTTCTGATGAGGCAAGACACTCAACTTAAACCACTTACCGTCGCTTAGAGGGGTGCTGTTACAGCGAGCTTCTCGAACCCTCATCAACCGCATCCACACCCTTAATTAACCACTTATAGTTCTAAAAGCAACCTAAAAGTATAAAAATTAAATTTTCAATTCTAAGTCCTGTACACACGAAGGGGGGTCAGAACAGAAAAATTTCAGATTGGTGTAGATGTACCTCTCCGCTGCCAAGGATAATGGATCGCTGGCGGCGCGCGCTCAGAAGCTTCAACCAGCCGATTTCGGCATCAAGCACAGCGAAGGGACCCTGCCCCAGCTCTTGCGCACGGGTCATAGCATCATCCGAGACAGAACTATTTTGCGTGCAAATACTTTGAGACCTCATCGCAGTAAACGGCCAATCACCACCCTGTGTC
>DOIU01000052.1 GCA_003511825.1 Gammaproteobacteria bacterium
CGAACTTGACTTTGGTGTTCGCCGCCGGCCAGGGCGACGGGAAAGATCGTGGCCTAAACAAACTCGGCCACGATGGACTGCTCAAACGCGTCGTCGGCGGACATTGGGGCTTGATCCCCAAAGTGGCGCAGCTGGCCATTGAAGGGAAAATCTAAGCCTACAACCTACCGCAAGGGTGCATTTCACACCTGTTTCGCGTCATTGCGTCCGGTCAACCCGGTGTACTGACGTCCGTAGGTACCTCGACGTTTGTCGATCCTCGCCTCGGTGGCGGCAAAATCAATAGCACCACCCAAGAAGACTTGGTCGAGGTCGTCAAGCTGGGCGGTCAAGAATCGTTGTTCTACAAGGCGTTCCCCATCAATGTTGCCCTGATTCGCGGATCAACAGCAGACACGGCGGGCAATATCACCATGGAAAGAGAAGCGCTGACATTGGATAACTTGGGCATGGCAATGGCAGCACGCAATTCAGGCGGGCTCGTGATCGCGCAAGTTGAGCGCATCGCCCAACAGGGCTCGCTCAATCCGCGGCACGTCGAGATTCCCAGCGCATTGGTCGATTGCGTGGTCGTCGCCAAACCTGAAAACCATCACCAGACCTATGCCACGCGCTACTCCCCCGCCTTTTCGGGTGAAATCAGAGTGCCGACGGAATCCATAGAAACACTCTCGCTGGGCGTGCGCAAAATCATTGCCCGACGCTCGGCATTTGAGCTGCCGGTCAATGGCGTGATCAATCTCGGCATCGGGATGCCGGAGGGCATGGCGGCTATCGCCGCAGAGGAAGGATTACTGGATCTGGTGACACTGACGGCCGAGCCCGGCGTTATCGGCGGGATGCCAGCCAGCGGACTGGATTTTGGCGCTGCGGTCAATACCGATGCGGTGATCCATCAGAATCAGCAGTTCGACTTTTACGATGGCGGCGGCCTGGATCTCGCCTGCCTGGGAATGGCCGAATGCGACAGCCGAGGCAATGTGAATGTGAGTCGCTTTGGGCCCCGCTTAGCGGGTGCGGGCGGCTTTATCAATATCTCGCAAAGCACCCGTAAACTGGTTTTCGCCGGTACCTTTACCGCAGGTGGGCTGTCGGTCTCGGTGTCAGAGAACGCGCTACACATTGATCAAGAAGGGCGTGCAAAAAAGTTTGTCGACGCCGTCCAGCAAATCACGTTTTCTGGCAACCGGGCCGTGCAGCTGCAGCAGTCCGTACTCTACGTGACAGAGCGATGCGTCTTTGATTTGAGCCACGAAGGCATCCGCCTGATCGAGATTGCCCCCGGTGTTGACCTGGAGAAAGACATCCTGGCGCATATGGCGTTTAAGCCGATCATCGACAATCTCGTGACCATGGACGAACGGATTTTTGCCGAGGGTGCGATGGGACTCAAACAGCATCTGTTGGACATTGGGCTCGAAGACAGGATTCACTACCAAGCCGATCGACATCTGTTGTTTCTGAACTTTGAACATCTGCAAGTCAGGCGATCAGAAGACATCGCCGCCATCCGGCTCGCCGTAGAAAGCCGCTGCCAAGCGATCGGTCATTCAGTGGATGTGGTGGTGAACTACGGTTCTTTTGAGATGCCATCGGATTTGGCAGAAGAATACGCAAGCATGGTAGAGTTTATGGAAAAAAACTACTATCGAAAAGTATCACGGTATGCAACCAGCGCGTTCATGCGGATGAAGCTGGGCGAAATGCTCACGCGCAAGGTATCGCCGCACGTCTTTGAGAGCCGGGAGGATGCTCAGGCATTTCTGAAAGACGCAAAACCCTGAAGGCACGGATCATCCGTTGAATTCAGTAGACACTGAAACATCCACCTAAGAGGAAAGTCCATGCAAACAACAAAAAAGCTCCTGCCAGTGGTCGCCGCCTGCCTGGCCTGTCTCAACGGTTGCTCGGATTCGAGCGACGATGACAACAACGGCAATGGGAACGGGAATGGAAACGGCCAAGACCCAGTCACTGACTTCCCCGGCCTGGAAACACTCGGCACCCCGGTCGCGAATACGTACGACGGCAACGGCGATGGTCTGCTCGCCGGGCTGGGCTTGACAGGTTTGCAATCCGCTCCTGAGTTTTACAACGACCCGGCGGCACCCGCGACCGCTGAAATACGCCGGCAAGCCATTCACGCGAACTATACGGCGCTGGTGGACCAAAGTGCAGCGAGCGGATTCGGCACACTTTACGGCCCCGTGGATGACACCACGTTTCCCGGCACTGAAACGCTGGCGTTTATTGGTGAAGGCATCAACCGCGCCACCCTCATGGTACAGATTCCAGACGCATTCAATCAGGACTCACCTTGTATTGTCGCCGCGCCCTCCTCGGGGTCTCGCGGGGTGTATGGCGCGATTGGGACGGGCGGCGCCTGGGGGCTGGAGAAAGGCTGCGCCATCGCCTACACCGATGCCAACAAAGGCACAGGCGCTGTGGAGCTGACTCAGAACCAGGGCTTTGGCCTGCAGCTGGACATGCTGGATCTCGCCACCACCACGCAAGAAGCCAGCTTTAGAGTGCCGACGCAGGAAAATGCCAACGCAACATCGGACGCGTACGCAGGCGTTACCCTGCCCACGCAGGCCGATGTCGACAGCTACGCCCAGGCCAATCCGAATCGGTTTGCGTTCAAGCATGCACACTCCCAGAAAAACACCGAGAAAGACTGGGGCTTGCACACCCTCCAAGCCGTCAAGTTAGCCTTTAAGCTGCTGAATGAAAAATACGACCAGGCATTCACCCCGGACAATACCCTGGTGATTGGCGCGAGTGTGTCCAACGGCGGTTCGGCCGTCCTCAGAGCGGTTGAGCATGATACGGAATCCTTGTTCGACGGCGTTGTGGTTGGAGAGCCCAACATCAATCCACAAACCGCACCCGAGGCATTCACCATCGCCATGGGTGACAGAGCTGCGCTGTAGGGTCACAGAAAACCCGCGTACGAGTACTTCTTGCTCGCCGAACTCTACGCTGGATGTGCCAGTAAAGCGCCCGACAACGCCGGTGCCTTGTTCGCCGAATTGCGCGGTGACACCGCCGCTCGCTGTGATGCACTCGTGGACGCCGGCCTGCTCACCGACGGTAGCTACGAAGAAGAAGGCGCACAAGCTGCGCAATTGCTGAATGACGCCGGCTTTCTTCAGGAGTCCAATAAAATCCTGGTCGGCTACTCCGGTATTGACTTGTTCCAGTCACTGTTGGCCACCTACGGCAATTCCTATACGCGCAGTTCTGCGGTCGATAACCTCTGCAACATCAGCATGGCCCACGTCGTCTCC